>NZ_JBEZXS010000001.1:162432-232522 GCF_040638185.1 Streptomyces sp. NPDC026672 | reverse complement strand
CGCGGCCTGGCCGCCCGCCGCCCGTTGCCCGGCTGCGCGGTCCCGCCGCCTGGTCGCCCCGCCGTCCAGCGACCTCCAGGCATGCCTTCTCCAACTCCTTCGAGCCGGAGAATGCCTACCTGGCGGCCGACTCCCACCCCGCCACCTCGCCGCCCCGCTACCCCTCGGCCCACCCCGGCGTGCCCCGGCCCACCCCGTCCCGCCGCCCCCCGCCGTCCGTCCCACCGCCCCGGGAAAACCAGGCGCGGTCGCCCTCGCCCCCCTGTCATGCTCGGCCCCATGGCAGACCCCCGAGACCGCGCCCCCGACCCTGCCCCCGACCTCGACCGCGGCTTCGAGCGGCTCGTCGCCGAGGGGGGCGCCGTGGCCACCGACGGATGGGACTTCTCCTGGTTCGAGGGCAGGGCCAGCGAGGAACGGCCCTCTTGGGGGTACGCCCGTTCCGCCGCCGGCCGTCTCGCCCGTGCCGACGCCGCGCTGGACGTGCAGACCGGCGGCGGCGAGGTCCTGGACTTCGCGCTCGGCGCGGCGGCCCCCGCCCGGCCCCGTCTGCTCGCCGCCACCGAGGGCTGGCCGCCCAACGTCACCCGGGCCGCCGCCCTGCTGGAGCCGCGCGGCGTCACGGTCGTCGCCGCGGCCGAGGACGCGCCGCTGCCCTTCGCCGACGGCGCCTTCGACCTCGTCCTCAGCCGCCACCCCGTGAGCCCCCACTGGCACGAGATCGCCCGCGTGCTGCGCCCGGGCGGCACCTACTTCGCCCAGCACGTCGGTCCCGCCAGCGTCATCGAACTCGTCGAGTACTTCCTCGGCCCCCAGCCCCCGCGGGCGCGCACCGGCCGCGACCCCGTACGGGAGCGCGCCGACGCCGAGGCGGCCGGGCTGGAGATCGCCGGGCTGCGGAGCCAGCGGCTGCGGATGGAGTTCCACGACATCGGCGCGGTCGTCCACTTCCTGCGCAAGGTGATCTGGCTGGTCCCCGGCTTCACCGTCGAGGCGTACGAGCCCCGGCTGCGCGCCCTGCACGAGCGGATCGAGGCCGAAGGCCCCTTCGTGGCCCACAGCACGCGGCACCTCTTCGACGCCCGCAAACCGGACCGCTAGCGCGCCCCGCGCGGGAGCCTGCACGGCCGACGGCCGAAACCGGTGCGCCCCGCGCGGTGGAATCGGCCGGGAACCGCCGGTGCGTCCGGGCGCGCGACACGCACGGAGTTTCCACATCGTTATCGCGAACGGCTCGCATTCGAACGACTGCTCCCGTAAGTTCAGACCAAGGTAATTCGCGTGAGCAAAGCTGCGCGGGCGGCACCGTGCAGTGGAGGGGGCTGCGCGGTGCCGTAATGCCTCCGTGCGCCCGTCAAGCCACCGTTCGCTGCGGGGGTAGCCCGTCGGGGGGACGGCCGTGTGTCGCGCGCCTCGGCCGCCGGGCCTCCCGAACCCTCATGATCCCTTCATCTGTGGCTGATTTCCCTGGGAATCCGCTGCGAATCAGCCACATCGGCCCCCGATCAAGGGGTTTCCGGCTCACCCCGCCGTCGCCGGATGACTACGGAGAGTATTTGTGGCACGCCGATGCACGCAGCATCACTTACAAAGGGTTATGGTGGAAACCCCCCCTCGGGCCGGTCCGTCTCCCCCCCACGGACCGGCCCGTTTTTTCATGTCCGGCCGGAACACGTCCGGAGGCCGGAACACGTCCGGCGCGAGCGGGAACGGGTCCGGTGCGAGCAGGAACGAGCCGCAACAAGCCCGGAAACGCCGGGCGAACCACCCCCGCGCCCCCGCCGCACCCGCAACACGGCCCGTGCGCCACGGGGGTAGGCTGCCCCCGCGGGGACCGCACCGTACGGAGGGGCTGACAAACACGTGAACCTGCGCGACAAGCTGCGCGGCCTCCTGGTCAGGCTGTACGCACGCCGGGTGGAAGGCCACCTGGACCACGCTCAGGTGCCCAAGCACATCGGCGTCATCATGGATGGGAACCGCCGCTGGGCGAAGGCCGCGGGCTCCAGCACCGTCCACGGTCACCGGGCCGGTGCCGAGAACATCGAGGAGTTCCTCGGCTGGTGCAGCGAGACCGACGTCGAGGTCGTCACCCTGTGGCTGCTGTCCACGGACAACTTCGACCGCGCCGAGGAGGAGCTCGTCCCGCTCCTCGGCATCATCGAGGACGTCGTCCGCACCCTCGCCGCCGACGGCCGCTGGCGGGTGCACCACGTCGGCACCCCCGATCTGCTGCCCTCCCCGATGCAGACGGCGCTCAAGGAGGCCGAGGAGGCCACCGCGCACGTCAAGGGGATACTGGTCAACGTCGCCATCGGCTACGGCGGCCGGCAGGAGATCGCCGACGCCGTCCGCTCGATGATCCTGGACGCCCAGGACCGGGGCGTGTCCATGGAGGACCTCGCCGAGTCCGTCGACGTCGACATGATCGGCCGCCACCTCTACACCGGCGACCAGCCCGACCCCGACCTCGTCATCCGCACCAGCGGCGAGCAGCGGCTGTCCGGATTCATGCTGTGGCAGACCGCGCACTCGGAGTACTACTTCTGCGAGGTCTTCTGGCCGGCCTTCCGCAAGGTCGACTTCCTGCGCGCCCTGCGCGACTACGCCGCCCGCCACCGGCGCTACGGAGGCTGACGCACACCCCGGACGACCACGGCCGCGGCAGACGTAACAAGGTGTTCACCGGTGCGTCGACCGCGGCCGTTGCATGGCGTCGCATGTTCGAGGGCATAGACACACCAGGTCGACGCCCGAACCACGGGTGTCGTATCTCAGCGGACGGCACGGGGCCGTCCGCCCGGGAGGCCCTTTGCACCAGCCCGACCGTGCGGTCACCGCGCGGAAGCAGCCGCGGAGGGCCGGTCGCCGGCCCGCCGTTCGCGGGGGCCGCGGACCGGCCTGGTCTTTCCCGTCCTCCCGGCCCGGCTTCCTTTCCGTCGCTCCCCGACCTCATCCGAGGGGGTACGTCCTTCCGTGGTGACCAGCACAAAGCGTCGTAAGCCCGACCGGCGCACCTATGTTCTCGACACCAGCGTCCTGCTGGCCGACCCGAACGCCCTGACCCGTTTCGACGAGCACGAGGTCGTGCTCCCGATCGTCGTGGTCACGGAACTGGAGGCCAAGCGGCACCATCCGGAACTCGGCTACTTCGCCCGGCAGGCGCTGCGCCTGCTGGACGACTACCGGGTCCGGCACGGCCGCCTCGACGCCCCCATCCCGATCGGGGAACTCGGCGGAACCGTCCGTGTCGAGCTCAACCACTCGGACCCCAGCGTGCTGCCCAGCGGCTACCGCCTGGGGGACAACGACTCCCGCATCCTCGCGGTGGCCCGCAACCTCCAGGCCGAGGGGTACGACGTCACCGTCGTCTCGAAGGACCTCCCGCTCAGGATCAAGGCGTCGTCCGTGGGCCTGCTCGCGGAGGAGTACCGCGCAGAACTCGCCATCACGGACTCCTCCGGCTGGACGGGGATGTCCGAGCTGACCCTGTCCGGGGAACAGGTCGACATCCTCTTCGAGGAGGGCCATGTGTACGTGCCGGAGGCGTCCGACCTCCCCGTGCACACGGGTCTGACCGTCCAGTCCGAGCGGGGCAAGGCCCTCGGCCGGGTCACGGCGGAGGGCAACGTCCGACTGGTGCGCGGCGACCGGGAGGCGTTCGGCATCAAGGGCCGCAGCGCCGAGCAGCGCATCGCGCTCGACCTGCTGCTCGACCCGGACGTGGGCATCGTGTCGATGGGCGGCCGGGCCGGCACCGGCAAGTCGGCGCTGGCGCTGTGCGCGGGCCTGGAGGCGGTCCTGGAGCGCCGCCAGCACCAGAAGGTGATGGTCTTCCGACCGCTGTACGCGGTGGGCGGGCAGGAACTGGGCTATCTGCCGGGCTCCGAGGCCGAGAAGATGAGCCCCTGGGCGCAGGCGGTCTTCGACACCCTCTCCGCGGTCACCAGCCGTGAGGTCATCGAGGAGGTCACCGCGCGCGGGATGCTGGAGGTCCTGCCGCTGACCCACATCCGCGGCCGCTCGCTGCACGACGCGTTCGTGATCGTGGACGAGGCGCAGTCGCTGGAACGGAACGTCCTGCTGACCGTTCTGTCCCGGATCGGCGCGAATTCCCGGGTGGTGCTGACCCATGACGTCGCCCAGCGCGACAACCTCAGGGTCGGCCGGTACGACGGTGTGGTCGCCGTAGTGGAGAAGCTGAAGGGGCACCCGCTCTTCGCCCACGTCACCCTGACGCGGTCCGAGAGGTCCCGGATCGCCGCACTTGTGACCGAAATGCTGGAGGACGGACACATCTGACCCGAGTGTTCAACTTGGGTCGGTTACTCGCTGGTTGGCGCCGCCCGGCAAAGGCTTGAGCCTAGCCGGGCGGCGCCGGCATGTGCGGGAGGTTGCGAAAAACGCCTGGGCCAAACGGGATGTGAGCTTTCACACGCAACTCGGAATTGCCTCGCGGTGTCGGGTTACGGCAGAGTCTCACTCCTGTCAGGCCCCGCATGCGACACAGGTGTACCCCCAGCGGTACGGCACCACAGAAGCACCACCGCCAACTGCATAGTCGACGTCGCATGCCGCCCGAGCTTCACGCGGCGCTCTCCTCGCGAGAGTTGCCCACCGGGTCCGCGCCTCCCGTGACCGAGCAGTTGGGAGGCCAGCGCCAGGGGCACGATTGCGTCCGCCAGGGTCACCGAAGCGGGCGACGCTGGAAGGAAACCGTGTGAGCCGGATTTCGGTCCGGGGATTCGCAGTGGCCTCGGCCACCGCGGTCACCGCTGTCGGAAGCGTCGTGGGTGTTGCCTCGGGCAGCACCGCGCAGACCAACGACGCCGAGGCGATGGCAGCAGACGCGACGCTTCTCGCCGACATACCGGCCGGACAGCAGGCGCAGGTGCAGACCGCGTCGCTGACCCAGCAGGCCGACGCGCAGGCCATCCAGGCCGACGCCAGCGCCAAGAAGGACGCGGAGGCAGCGGCCCGCAAGGCTGCCGCCGAGACCGCGGTCGCCAAGAAGGAGTCCGCCGAGAAGGCGGCCAAGCTGGCCAAGGAGCGGGCGGACGCCGAGAAGGCCGCCAGCCGCAGCAAGAGCGCGAGCGCCGCCAGCTTCCCCATTCAGAGCTCGTATACCGTCGCGCAGATCCAGGCGATGGCGCGTCAGGTGGTCGCGAGCGGCCAGTTCCAGTGCTTCAGCAACATCGTGGACCACGAGTCCAGCTGGAACTACCGTGCGGTCAACGCCTCTTCCGGCGCCTACGGCCTCTTCCAGGCCCTGCCCGGGTCCAAGATGTCGTCCGTCGGTGCCGACTGGCAGACCAACCCGGCCACGCAGATCAAGTGGGGTCTCAACTACATGAACGGCCGCTACGGCAGCCCCTGCGCCGCGTGGTCGTTCTGGCAGGCCAACCACTGGTACTAGGCATCCGGAAGTTTCTTCCGCGCTCAACCCGGCACAGCCCCTCCCCGTCCTAGGGGGAGGGGCTGTCTCCATGTACGGTCGAACCGACGACTCCAGGGGGGAGTGGTGGGCAACACCCAGGGACACGGGGGAAGAGAGCGGATCATGTCACGAGTGCCAGGGTGGCTGGGCCGGCTGGGAGCCCGCCTGACGGAGATGAGCGAGCGGCTCGACGCCCGCAGGGCCGAGGTGGAGCAGGAGCACTCCCGGCACGATCCCGAACCCCCCGCCCCCGCACGGCGGTCCGAGCGTCCCGCCGCCCGGCCGCCCGCCGAGCGGAAGCCCACCGCCCCCGCTGTCGCCCCCACCCGTCCCGATCCCGTCCAGGCCGTGCCGTGGGGTGTACGGGTGGCGGCCGAGGCGGGCTGGCGGCTCCTGGTCCTCGCGGGCACCGTGTGGGTGCTGATGCGGGTCATCAGCGCCGTGCAGCTGGTGGTCCTGGCGTTCGTCACCGCGCTGCTCATCACGGCGGTGCTCCAGCCGACCGTGGCCCGGCTGCGCCGGCACGGCGTGCCGCGCGGGCCCGCCACCGCGCTCACCGCGTTCCTCGGCTTCGTCATCATGGGGCTGATCGGCTGGTTCGTGACCTGGCAGGTCATGGAGAACATCGACACGCTCTCCAACCAGATCCAGGACGGCATCGACGAGCTGCGCAAGTGGCTGCTGAACAGCCCCTTCCACGTCACCGACAAGCAGATCAACCAGATAGCGAAGAACCTGCGGGAGGCGGTCGGCGCCAACACCGACCAGATCACCTCGGCGGGGCTGGAGGGCGTCCAGGTCATCGTCGAGGCCCTGACCGGCATCCTGCTGACGGTCTTCTCGACGCTGTTCCTGCTCTACGACGGCCGCCGCATCTGGGAGTGGAGCCTGAAGCTGGTGCCCGCCGCGGCCCGTCCGGCGATCGCGGGCGCCGGCCCGCGGGCCTGGCGGACGCTGACCGCGTATGTGCGCGGCACGGTGATAGTGGCCCTGATCGACGCCATCTTCATCGGCCTGGGCATCTACTTCCTGGACGTCCCGATGGCCGTCCCGCTGGCCGTGTTCATCTTCCTGTTCTCGTTCATCCCGCTCGTGGGCGCCGTCGCCTCCGGTGCGCTCGCGGTGGTCGTCGCGCTGGTCACCCAGGGCGTGTTCGCGGCGGTGATGACGCTCGCGGTGGTGCTCGCGGTCCAGCAGATCGAGGGCCACGTCCTCCAGCCGTTCATCCTCGGCCGGGCCGTGCGGGTGCATCCGCTCGCGGTGGTGCTGTCCGTCGCGGCGGGCGGCATGGTCGCCGGGATCGGCGGCGCGGTCGTCGCCGTGCCGCTGGTGGCGGTGACCAACACGGTGGTGAGCTACCTGCGGGCGTACTCGCTGGGGATGGTCCCCGCCGGGCCGGACCCGGACGAACCGGACCGTCCGGCGCCCGAGGACGAGGCCGTCCAGGCCGGAGAGGGGTCCGGGGGCGCGGCCCCCGAGGACGGCTCCGACAACACCGAGGGCCCCGCCCGGTAGAACCGAACGGGGCCCCGGAAACACCGGTGTCTACTCGATGTCGGCCAGAACGGCTTCCGCTTCCAGGGTGGAGGCCGCCGCCTGGATCACCGAGGCGATCTTGAACGCCTCCTGGACCGTCTCCCGGTCGACGCCGGCCCTGCGCAGCACCTGCTCGTGCGAGTCGAGGCACGTGCCGCAGCCGTTGACGGCGGAGACCGCGAACGACCAGAGCTCGAAGTCGACCCTCTCCACGCCCGGGTTGCCGATGACGTTCATCCGCAGCCCGGCGCGCAGGGTGCCGTACTCCTGGTCGGACAGCAGGTGCCGGGTCCGGTGGAAGACGTTGTTCATCGCCATGATCGCGGCGGCCGACTTCGCGGCCGTGTACGCCTCGGCGCTGAGGTTCGCCCTGGCCTCCGGCGCCAGCTCGCGCAGCACGACGGGGGAGCGCGAGGCGATGGCGGTCGCCAGCACCGTGCCCCACAGCTGCTGCGCCGACAGGTCCGAATTGCCGATGACCGAGCCCAGGTTGAGCTTCAGGTCCTTGGCGTAGTCCGGTACGCGGGACTTCAGGGAGTCGAGGGACATCGGTCACTCACCGGCCAGCAGCTCGACCGGGTCGAGGGTGTCGTCGCCCTTGCTCCAGTTGCACACGACGAAGACCGCGCGCTTGGCGAAGCCCTCCTCGTCCTCGATGCCGAGATCGCGCATCAGCTCGTGCTTCGAGTCGGCCATCATCGGGAACGGCAGGTCGCGCAGGTCGTCGTGGTCCTTGGGCCAGGCGAAGATCACCTTCCACTTGCCCTCGTGGGTCTTGTGGTTGATCTTCTCGAACTCCCGGCCCTTCTCCAGTGAGACGCAGGCCGTGAGGTCGAACTCGGGGAACTTGTCACCGACAGTGAGCACAGGCTCTCCTTGCAGCAGGGAAGGAACCCGGATCGCGGGCACTTCCCATGGGTTGGTCCACGTCGATCGTGGCACACCGTGCGTTGATCAGGACGGCCCTGACCCGCTCCCGGTCCGTCCGGTCGGCGTCAGCCCCGCAGATAGGTGAGGACGGCCAGGACCCTGCGGTGGGTCCCGTCCGTCTGCGGCAGGTCCAGCTTGGTGAGGATGTTGCCGATGTGCTTGCCGATCGCGGCCTCGGACACCACCAGCTCCTTGGCGATCGAGCCGTTCGACCTGCCCTCGGCCATCAGCGCCAGCACCTCGCGTTCGCGCGGGGTGAGCTGCTCCAGCGGATCACGGCGGCGGCGCAGCAACTGGCGCACCACCTCGGGGTCGACCACCGTCCCGCCGTCCGCCACCTCGTGCAGCGCCGCGACGAACTCCTCGACCTGGCCGACCCGGTCCTTGAGCAGATAGCCGACGCCCGATCCGTCACCGGAGTCCAGGAGTTCGGCGGCGTACGTCCGTTGCACGTACTGACTGAGGACCAGAACCGGCAGGGTGGGGCGCTTCGCGCGCAGCCGCACCGCCGCGTGCAGGCCCTCGTCCTGGAAGGAGGGCGGCATGCGCACGTCCGTCACCACGATGTCGGGGGCGTGCTCCTCGACCGCGGTGACCAGCGCCCGCGCGTCCCCGACGGCCGACACCACCTCGTGGCCGCAGCGGCCGAGCAGGCCGACGAGCCCTTCCCGCAGCAGCACGCTGTCTTCGGCCAGCACTACGCGCAGCGATCGGCCGCCTCGGTCAACTCGCAAGGAAACTCCACACGCAACAGAGTCGGTCCACCCGGCGGACTGGTCAGCACAAGTCTGCCATCCAGGACCGACACCCGGTCCGCGAGACCGGTGAGGCCGCTGCCCGCCGAGACGTCCGCGCCGCCGCGGCCGTCGTCGCGCACCTCCAGGAACAGACGTCCGTCGCGATGACCGCCGCTCACCCACGCCCGGCCGGCCCCGCTGTGCCTGGCGACGTTGGCCAGCGCCTCGCAGACCACGAAGTACGCCGCGGACTCGACCGCCCGGCCCGGCCGGCCCGCCAGTTCGAGGTCGACGTCGACGGGGACCGCGCAGCGCTCGGCGGCGTCGGCGACCGCCGCCCGAAGGCCGTAGTCCGTGAGGACCTTGGGGTGGATGCCGTGGATGAGCTCGCGCAGTTCCGTGAGCGCCCTGCCCGCCTCCTCGTGGGCCCGGGCGAGCTGATCGGCGAGCGGACCGGGCGGGGCGTCGAGGCGGGCCAGCCCCAGGGCCATCGTCAGGGCCACCAGGCGCTGTTGGGCGCCGTCGTGGAGATCGCGCTCGATACGGCGCCGCTCGGCCTCGAAGGCGTCCACCAACCGGACGCGGGAGCGGGCCAGTTCGACCACCTCGGCGCCGAGCTCGCCCTCGCGGGAGGCGATCAGCAGCCGGGCCAGCTCGGCGCGGGCGCCCGCCGTGACGCCGAGCACGTAAGCGCAGACCCCCATCAGGAGCAGGCCCAGCAGGGCGACGCCGAAAGCGGTCGGCCAGGTGGTGACCGTCCACTGCTTGAGCACCTTCGTCTCGTGGCCGTCGCCGACCGTGGCCATCAGCAGCGGGGTGGCGACCATGGACAGCGGGAGGAACAGCGCGACCGTGACCACCAGGGCGTCGACCGGCCACAGCAGCCCGGCGAACAGCAGCGTGTAGCCGAGTTCCCGCCAGGTCGCCTGTTCGCGCAGCCGCGTGGTCAGCCAGGCCCGCAGTCCCGGCGCGGCCGGCACCCGGTGCCGGCCGGACACCGGGGCGTGATCCATCAGGCGCAGCCTGCGCCGCTCCACCCCGGCCACCGGGATTCCGCCGAGGGCGACCAGGACGAGCAGCGGCAGCCCCACCAGGACGACGGAGAGGACCGCGCAGACCGCCGCCGCCGTCACGATCCCCACCAGAACGGCGCCGCCGGTGACCGCGCCGGTGAGCAGATACGCGGCGGAGCGCCAGGGCCAGGCCGACAGCAGGAAGCCCGGCCGGGACATGGCCCGCCACACGTGTCGAGGGTGCATGTGCATGACCGTAAAGGGGTCTCGTCGGCCGGTGCCATCGGTCCGGCCCCCGTCATCGGGGTAGGGCCGGCCCTACCCCAGGTCTCGGTCCGGCCCCACTGCGTCACGAGGGGGTGGCGCGGTTTCGTGGAGGCACCGACAAGAAGGAGCAGGTACAGGTGGGGGAACACATGAGCAACGACGGAATCCGCATGCGCTCCGTGACCCGGCGGCACGGCTCGGGCGGTACGTCCGTCACGGCCCTCGACCAGGTGACGCTCGCTTTCCCGAGGGGGACGTTCACCGCCGTCATGGGCCCGTCCGGATCCGGCAAGTCCACCCTGCTCCAGTGCGCCGCCGGCCTGGACCGGCCCACATCGGGCTCGGTCACCCTGGGCGACACGGAACTGACGGGGCTGAGCGAGACCAGGCTGACCCTGTTGCGCCGAGAACGCATCGGCTTCGTGTTCCAGGCGTTCAACCTGCTGCCCTCGCTGACCGCCGAGCAGAACGTGGCCCTGCCGCTGCGGCTGGCCGGCCGCCGCCCGAAGAAGGACCAGGTGCGCGAGGCGCTCCGACAGGTCGGACTCGGCGACCGGGCACGGCACCGGCCGTCGGAGCTGTCCGGCGGTCAGCAGCAGCGGGTCGCCCTGGCCCGCGCCCTGATCACCCGCCCCGACGTGCTGTTCGGCGACGAGCCCACCGGCGCGCTCGACTCGCGGGCGGGCCACGAGGTGCTGACCCTGCTGCGCGGCATGGTCGACCGGGACGGCCGGACGATCGTCATGGTCACCCACGACCCCGTCGCCGCCTCCCGCGCCGACCGCGTCGTCCTCCTCGTCGACGGCCGTGTCAACGGCGAACTGGTCGGAGCCCGTGCCGAGGACATCGCGGCGCGCATGACCGAGCTGGAGGCGGTGCCGTGCTGAGCGTCACGCTGCGCACCCTGCGCACCCGCTGGATCACCTTCGCCGGCAGCTTCGTCGCCCTCTCCCTCGGGGTGGCGCTGATCGCCGTCATGGGGCTGGCCCTGGCGTCCTCGCCGGACACACCCGACCGGGGGCCGGAGCGGTTCGCCGCGGCGCCGGTCGTCGTCAGGGGCCAGGACACCCTCGACGTGCCCACCTCGACCGGCGACCGCACCCGGAAGCTCGCGCAGCCGCGTCCCGTGCCCGACGACGCGGTCGCGAGACTGCGGCGCCTCGGGACCGTCGTCGAGGACAGGTCGTTCTCCGTGCGGGCCGCGGGCGGGCCCACCGACCTGGTGGGCCACCCCTGGTCCACCGCGGCCTTCGCGCCGTACGAACTCGACGCGGGACGCGCGCCCGAGGCCGCGGACGAGGTCGTCGTCAGCGGCGGCTGGGCCCGGCCGGGCACCCGGGTGCGGACCGACCGCGGCACCGTCCGCGTCGTCGGCACCGTGGCCGGGCTCGGCTTCGAGAACGCCGTGTTCTACCCGGACGCCCGCGCCGCCGAACTGTCGCCGCGCAGCCTCCAGCTCGTGGTCGACGCCGACGCGGCGGCCGTGCGCGCGGCGGTGCGCGGCGGCGAGGGCGTCCAGGTCCTCACCGGGGACGCGCGCCGGTACGCCGACGCCGACCCCGACCGGGACGGCGAGGCCCGCACCGCGATGAACGCCCTGTTCGGCACGGCCGGCGGTGTCACCGGGTTCGTGTCGGTGTTCGTGGTGGCCTCGACCTCCGCGTTCTCGGTGGCCCAGCGGCGCCGCGAGTTCGGGCTGCTGCGCACGGCGGGGGCGACCCCGGGGCAGATCCGGCGCATGGTCGTCCTCGAGGCGCTCGTGGTCGGGGTGCTCGCCTCGGCCGCCGGTTGTGTGCTCGGTTCCCACGGGGCTCCGAGGCTCGCCGAGTGGGCGGTCGAGGAGGGCCTCGCACCTCGCCGGTTCACCATCGGCGAGCACACCTGGCCCTACCACATGGCGTTCTGGACGGGCCTGTTCACGGCCCTGTGCGGGGTGACGGCCGCGTCCCGGTCGGCGGGGCGCATCGGTCCCACCGAGGCACTGCGCGAGGCGTCCGTGGACACCCGGGTGATGACGCGGGGCCGCCTGCTGATCGGCGCGGCCCTGCTGATCACCGCCGCGGGGACACTGGCCCTGGCCCTGGTGACGGACCCGGGCGACCTGCTGCAGCGCAAGACCTATGTGAGCCGGCCGATGCTGCTGATCACCGCGGTGGCGCTGCTCGCACCGGTGCCGGTGCGGCCCCTGACCCGGCTGATCGCCTGGCTGCCGGCCCGACTGCCCGGAGCGGGCGGGATGCTGGTGCGGGAGAACGCCGCCGCCGGGGTCCGCCGCACCGCCGCCGTCGCGGCGCCCGTCCTGGTCACGGTCGCGCTGGCGGGCTCGCTGCTCGGAGCCACCGCGACCCTCGGCGAGGCGAAGGCCACCGAGGCGCGCGAGCGGACGGCCGCCGACTTCGTGGTCACCGCGGCGGACGACACCGGCTTCGACCGTACGACGCTGCGGCGGCTTCGCGCCGTGTCCGGCGCCGAGGTCTCGGCGAGCTCGTCGAGCGCCGTGTACGTCCTGGAGGACGGCGCGGCCCTCATCAGGTCCGATGCCAGGGCCGTCGAACCGGGGCCGCTCGCGGCGACGGCCCGGCTCCCGCTCGCCGCGGGGAGGGCGCGTGACCTGGACGACGACTCGATCATCGTCAACGAGGAGTGGGAGGAGCACACCGTGGGCGAGCGGGTGGACGTGTGGCTCGGCGACGGCACGAGGAAGTCCCTGCGGATCGCCGCGGTCATGACCGTCGGCACCGGCGACAACGGCGTCTACGTCACCCCGCGCAACGCCCCCGCGGCGCCTGCCGACCGGGTCGACGTGCGCCTCGCGGAAGGTGCTGACGCGGGCACCGTGGCGGCCGGTCTGCGGGCGGCGGCGCGGGGGTCGGGCGGGGAGGTCCGCACCGGGGACGCCTGGGTGCGGGCGACGCGTCCCGCGACCGACCGGACGACCCGGGCGGGCTTCTTCCTGGTCCTCGGGATCGCGCTCCTCTACACCGGCATCTCGCTGGCCAACACGATGGTGACGGCCACCGCCGACCGGGTCCGCGACCTGGCTGTGCTGCGGCTGGCCGGCGCCACCAGGGGGCAGGTACTGCGCCTGGTGGGCGCCGAGGCGCTGCTGGTGGTCGCGGTCGGCGGACTGCTGGGAGCGCTGGTCGCCGGGGCCAACCTGTGGGGCATGTGGGGCGCGCTGCGCCTGCTCTCGGTGCGGACGTCCGTCGAGATGCCCTGGGCGGCGCTCGCGGCGGCCGTGGGTGCCTGCGCGGTGCTCGCCGTGCTCTCTGCGGTCGTCCCGGCCGGCCTCGCCCTGCGCCGCGGGGCGGTGCAGTCGGCGGGCCTGCGCGAGTGACCTCCGTCCGGGCTCGTCGCGGGACCGGCACAAGCCCTGGGGCGCGGGCCGCGGCGTGATGCGCACCGGCGGTGGTCCGCGCGGTGCGCATCACGCGAGGGGGCGGGGCCCGTGCGGTGCCGGGCTACTCGGTGCGCAGGCCCTCGGCCCGCATCAGGCGGGCCAGTGGGGGGAGGCTCAGCAGGGTCACGGTGAGGACGACCGCCGCGCCGATGCCGGTCATCGCCCCCACGCTCGCCCAGTCCACGCCCACCGGCACGGAGGTCAGCCGCTGCAGCACCGCGCCGAGGGCCAGGCCCACCACCGTGGCCAGCACCAGCCCGAGGGCGACGGGAACGGCCGTCTGCCACAGCACCGACATGCCCAGCGTGCGCCGCCGGGTGCCGAAGGCGACCAGCGACGACAGCAGCTTGCGGCGCTCGCGCAACTGCTCCAGCTGCGACACCAGCAGGCTCGCCCCGATCAGCGCCAGCACACAGGTCGCGCCGACGAACAGCCCGGTCCGGATCGACGTGAACCGGTCCGACTGCTCGGTGGCCGCCCACGTCATCGCGTACGCCAGCGGCGACACGGCCGCCGCGGTGTTGCGCACGTGCTCCTCGACGTCGGGGACCGACCGGTCCAGCGACAGGAACACCGAGCCCTGGAGAACCTGTGCGGCACCCTTCGGCAGCGCGCTCGGCGTCATCAGGAAGCCGCCGCGCCGCACCCCGGTCGGATCCTCGACGGCCCGCGCCTCCTTCATCCCGGCCGGTACGGTCCACGCGATCTCGCGGTGGTGCTCGTCGTCGTAGGAGGGGTCGAAGAACAGCTGCCGCCCGGCCGTCGCGAGCTTCGGGGTGTCGGTGTCGTATTCGCCGCCGCGGACCAGGAACACGTCACCGTCGCGGCAGGAGGGCAGCGTCGCCACCTCGCGCAGGGCCGCGCAGTCCCCGACCGTCGTCTGCGAGCTGTGCTCGGGGTTCACGCGCCGGTCGCCGAGGTAGTCCGTGGACAGCGCGACGGTCCGGCGCACCCCCTCGGTGCGGGCGAACCGGCCGGCCGCCGCCGTGAGTCCGGCCCCGCCCGGCACGCTCACCTCCATCTGCGCCCGGCTGAGGTCCTTGGCCGACTGCTTCGTGTAGTCGCCCTGCACCCCGGCGAACAGCATCTGGAGCGCGATCGCCCCGGCCACCGCCACCGCGATGCCGTTGACCATGCGGGCCGCCGTGCCGCTGCTCAACTGGAGCCTCCGTACGGCCAGTTGCCAGGAGACCGAGCCGGCGCCCAGCCGGGCGACGACCGCCTCCACGATCCACGGCAGCAGCGCGGTGACCCCGACGAGGATGAGGACGACACCGCCGGTGACCAGGTACTGGTTGAAGTTCCCGCCGTCCCGGCCCTGGCCGACCATCGGGTACAGCATCGCGAGCCCGGCCAGCGGCAGCAGCAGCCGCCACCACAGCCTCCGGCGCGCGGGCCGGGCGGTGCGCACCACGCCGAGCGGTTCGATGACGACCCCGCGCAGCGCGAACAGGGTGACGAGCACCGCGGCCGCCGGGACCGCCACGGCGACCAGCGCGACCAGCAGCGGTGAGGGGTCGAGATAGCTGGGGAACACGCTGATCCCGAGCAGTTCGACGGAGCCCGCGGCCTGCCGCCCCGCCAGGAAGAAGCCGGTGCCGAGGACCAGTCCGAACAGCGCCCCGGCCATCGCCTCGCCCGCCGCGATCCGCCGGGTCATCCCGCTGTCGGAGCCCACCAGCCGGAGCGCGGCGAGCCTGCGGTCGCGCCGCTCGCCGCCGAACCGTACGGCCGCGGCGATGAACACGGCGACCGGCATCAGCAGCACGATGAACATGACGAGCGTGAGCAGGACGAGGACCGGGTCGGTCTGCTGCGGGGTCGGGTGGGGGTTGCCGAACCGGTCGATGCGGGCCACCCGCGCACCGTCGAGTCGCGCGGCGAGCCCCTCGGCGCCCGCGTAGTAGGCGAGTTCGTGCGAGCCGATGAGCCCGCTCTCGCCGATGGTGCCGACGACGTCGTAGGGCAGCCGCTCCCGCAGCAGCCGGCCGTCGGGGGAGGCGAGCAGGTCCCGCAGGGCGGGCGAGACCACCATCGTGCCGGCCGCCGGGTACGCCGCCACACCCGGCGGCAGCGGGGCGCGCGGGCCCTCGGGCTCGACCAGCCGGCCGCGGACGTCCTCGTGCCGGAACGTCGTGTCGACGTCGGCCACGACGAACGTGTTGTCGGCGCGCGGCGGCACCTCCTGCGCGTAGGTGTAGTCGAGCCGGGCCTCCTCGCGGTCGTGCCGGACCTTCATCACATGGGGGACCGCGGTCGTCAGCAGGAGCAGCGCCACGCCGAGGCCGACGCCGACGGCGGTCAGCAGCACCCTGACCCACCCCTCGCGCCCGCCGGTGAACGCGAACCGGGCCCCCATCGTGAGGTCCCGCCCCCACCGCCCCGCCCTCACGCGGTCCGCTCCATGTCCCGGGACCTGCCGTCGCGCACGACGATCTCGCGGTCGGAGTAGGCGGCGACCCGGGCCTCGTGGGTGACCAGGACGACGGCCGCGTTCGTGGAGCGGGCCGCGTCGGTCAGCAGTTCCATGACGCGTTCGCCGTTGAGGGAGTCCAGCGCGCCGGTCGGTTCGTCGGCGAACAGCACCCGGGGGCCGGTGACCAGCGCCCGGGCCACGGCGACCCGCTGCCCCTGGCCGCCGGAGACCTCACCGGGCCGCTTGCCCCGCAGGTCGTCGACCTCCAGCCGCTCCATCCAGGTGAGCGCGGTCCGCTCGGCCTCCTTGCGGGAGGTGCCGTTCAGCCGCAGCGGCAGCGCCACGTTCTCCACGCACGTGAGCTCCGGGACGAGCTGGCCGAACTGGAAGACGAAGCCGAACTCGGAGCGCCGCAGCCTGCTGCGCTGCGCGTCGCCCATCGTGGCCATCTCCCGGCCGTCGTAGAGGATCGAACCGGAGTCGGGCGGCACGATGCCGGCGAGGCAGTGCAGCAGCGTCGACTTGCCGGAGCCGGAGGGGCCCATCACGGCGACGACCTCGCCGGGGTGGATGGAGAACTCGGCGCCGTCGAGCGCGACGGTCGGGCCGTACGTCTTGCGCAGCTCCTCGGCGGTGAGCAGCGAACCCGCGGGAGGCGTCATCGGGTCACCTCCGCACCGAGCCTGTCGAGCCGCGCGGCGGTCAGTTCCAGCCAGCGCAGGTCGGCCTCCAGGTGGAAGAGGGCGTGGTCGCAGATGAGCTGGTCGGCGAGGTCGCCCTTGCGCTTGCGCTCGGTCAGGGCGCGCATGCTGCGCAGGTGCTCGGCGCGCTGGGTGTCGAGGACGTCGGCGGCGTCGCGGTGGGTGAGGAGCGCGAGGACGACCTTGGTGTAGAGGGTCGACTGGAGGTACTCCTCCGGCTTCTCGGGCTTCGCCAGCCAGCTGTCGACGTCGGTGATCCCGGCGTCGGTGATGGCGTAGCGCTTGCGCTCGGGGCCGCCGCCGGCCTCGATCCCGTCGACCTCGACGAGCCCGTTCTTCAGCAGGCGCGACATCGTCGAGTAGACCTGGCCGTAGTGCAGCGGCCGGTCGTGACCGAACTTCTCGTCGAAGGCCCGCTTCAGGTCGTAACCGTGTCGGGGGCCGGACTCCAGGAGCCCTAGGAGGGTGTGACCGATGGACATGCGAGCACTCTACACACGGTGTATACGCGGGGTGTATACGCGGAGTGCGCAGACCCTGGCCCCGTGTGCGGATGTGCAGGTGGGAACCGATTGTCACGGTTCTGTCACAGCGGACGGCCCGGCGGGGGCGTGTCCCGGAGGCAACCATCCGGCGCCGTCGGCCGTCGGTTCCCATGGAACGGGTGCTGATTGTCACGTCCGCAAAAGAGCGGATCGAGGGCCCTTTGTCGCATACGGCGGTGTTAGTTTTCAGAGCTGACCCGAGCCGACCTGAGCCAGGTGAGACGGAAGCGGAGCGTAGGAACCCATGGGACGAGCGGACGAGAGACGAGCGCGCAAGCGCGCCGGACGGCGCCGCGCGGCGCCCAGGAACCGCTCGGGCAAGGGCGGCATACGCGGACTCTTCACCTGGAAGAAGATCCTCGGCACGTTCCTCGGCTTCTGTCTGCTGTGCATCGGCGCGTTCGTCGTGCTCTACCTCGTCGTCGACGTTCCCGCGGGCAACGTCGCCGCCCAGCGCCAGAGCAACGTCTACAAGTACAGCGACGGCACGGTCCTGGCCCGCAAGGGCGAGGTCAACCGCGAGATCGTCGACCTGTCCAAGGTGCCGCGCAAGGTCCAGCTGACCTTCGTCGCCGCCGAGAACAAGACCTTCTACAAGGACGCCGGCGTCGACCTCAGGGGCACCGCCCGCGGTCTGCTCAACACCCTGTCCGGCAGGGGCAAGCAGGGCGGCTCGACGATCACCCAGCAGTACGTCAAGAACTACTACCTCAACCAGGACCAGACCGTCACGCGCAAGCTGAAGGAGCTGGTCATCTCGTTGAAGGTGGACCGCCAGACGTCCAAGGACGACATCCTCGCGGGCTACATCAACACCAGCTACTACGGCCGCAACGCCTACGGCATCCAGGCCGCCGCCCAGGCGTACTACCGCGTCGACGCGCAGGACCTCACGGTCGAGCAGGGCGCCTACCTCGCCGCGCTGCTCCAGGCGCCGAGCCAGTACGACTGGGCCGTCGCCTCGGACACGAGCAAGCGGCTGGTGCAGGCGCGCTGGAACTACGTCCTCGACAACATGGTGGAGGAGGGCTGGCTGAACCGGTCCGACCGGGCGGGCATGAAGTTCCCGGTGCCGCTGACACCCAAGGGGGCGCCGGGCCTGGAGGGGCAGAAGGGCTATCTGGTCGAGCTGGCCAACCAGCAGCTCGAACGGCAGCTCATGGATCAGGAGGGCCTCACCCCGTCCCAGGCGGAGAGCGCCGTCGTCGACCAGGGCTGGACCATCACCCTCAACGTCGACCGCAAGAAGCAGGCGCAGCTGGAGCGGGCGGTCAAGGGCGAACTGACCGGCAAGCTCGACCCGAAGAAGCGCAAGGTCGACGGGAACGTGCAGGCCGGCGCCGTCTCGGTCGACCCGAAGACGGGCCGCATCGTGGCGCTGTACGGCGGCGTCGACTACTACAAGCACTACTTCAGCAACGCGACCCGCCGGGACTACCAGCCCGCGTCGACGTTCAAGCCGGTCATCCTGGCCGCCGCCATGGAGGCGGACGCCAGGACCCAGGACGGCGATCCGATCGACCCCGACGCGGTGTACGACGGCACCAGCGGCCGCCAGGTCCTCGACCACGGCGCCAAGGTCGGCTTCGGCCCGCCCAACGAGGACGACCAGGACTACGGCGACATCACGGTCCAGCAGGCGATGAACAAGTCCGTGAACTCGGTGTTCGCGCAGATGGGCGTGGACGTCGGCATGCAGCGCGTGATGGACACCGCCAAGGAACTCGGCATGGACACCAAGGGCATGCAGGCCGTGCCCGCGCAGACCCTCGGCTCCATGGGCGCGAGCCCCCTGGAGATGGCCGGGATCTACGCCACGCTCGACAACCACGGCAAGAAGGTCACGCCGTCGATCCTGAAGTCGGCGGAGAAGAAGAACCGCAGCGTCGAGATCCCCGACCCCGTGGGCGACCGGGTGATCAGCCGCACGGCGGCGGACACCGT
Source organism: Streptomyces sp. NPDC026672 (assembly GCF_040638185.1). NCBI lineage: Bacteria > Bacillati > Actinomycetota > Actinomycetes > Kitasatosporales > Streptomycetaceae > Streptomyces > Streptomyces sp. NPDC026672. Next base: position 213,596 of record NZ_JBEZXS010000001.1, on the reverse strand, counting down.
GACGTCGGTGCTGACCGGCGTGGTCGACGACGGCACGGCGCGGCAGTCGGTGGCCAACAACCCGGAGCGCGACGGCCAGCAGGTGGCGGGCAAGACCGGTACGTCCGACGAGAACAAGTCGGCCTGGTTCACCGGGTACACGCCCGACCTGGTCACCTCGGTGGGTCTGTTCGGCGAGGACGCCAAGACGCAGAACCACGTCTCCCTCGCGGGCGCGACGGGCCTGATCCCGGGCAAGGGCCGCATCAACGGCGGCGGCTACCCGGCGCAGATCTGGGCGGCGTACACCTTCGGCGTGACCGACCGGGCGAAGTTCGACCTGGACACCGACCAGGGCGCGGCGGTCGAGCCGACCCGCACCCCGACCTCGGCGCCGCCCACCTCCGAGAGCCCGAGCGAGACCCCCACGTCGGCCCCGCCGACCTCCGAGAGCCCGTCGAACACCCCGTCCGAGTCCCCGACGACGGAGCCGCCGTCCCAGTCACCCACGACCGAGACACCGACCCCGCCGACGCAGAGCCCGACGGACGGGATCACCCTGGACCCCGTCCGCCCAGGTGACGACCAGTAGGACGAGGCGGACCGGTCAGCCCGCGTCGCCGTTGACCTGGTGGGCGATCCGGTCGCCGGTCTCCTTGTCGATGTTGCGCCAGTACTGGAACGCCCGGCTCAGCACAGGGGCGCTCACGCCCTGGCGGAGGTGCCCGCCGACGTTGGAGACCAGCCGGTCGCGGGCCGCGTCGTCCAGGACCTCGCGCACCATCGTGCCGGGCTGGCCCCAGTCGTCGTCCTCGGCGTGCAGGGCGTACGCCTCGCGCACCATCTCGCCCGCCGTCCGCCAGCCGGCGATGTCGCCGAACTGCTCCCCGGCCGCGGGGCCGCCGAAGGAGTTCGGCGCGTACACCGCGCCGGTGGCCGCCGCCTCGTAGCGCATCGGGCCGTCCTTGGCGTACGAACGGACCGGTGAGTGCGGGCGGTTCGGCGGCAGCTGCGCGTAGTTGGGGCCGATCCGGTACCGGTGGGTGTCCGGGTACGAGAACAGCCTGCCGAGCAGCATCTTGTCCGGCGACGGGCCGATGCCCGGCACCATGTTGGACGGCTCGAACGCGGCCTGCTCGATGTGGACGAAGTAGTTGTCCGGATTCCTGTCCAGCGTCATCCGGCCGACCTCGATCAGCGGGTAGTCGCCGTGCGGCCACACCTTGGTCAGGTCGAACGGGTTGAACCGGTAGTCCGGCGCGTCCTCGAACGGCATGACCTGGACGTACATGGTCCAGCTCGGCGCGTTCCCGGACTCGATCGCCTCGTACAGGTCACGGCGGTGGACGTCGCCGTCGCTGCCGGCGAGCCGGTCCGCCTCCTCCTGGGTGAGGTGGTCGATGCCCTGGTCCGTCTTGATGTGGTACTTGACCCAGAACCGCTCGCCGCCGGCGTTGACCCACATGTAGGTGTGGGACGAGTAGCCGTTCATGTTCCGGTAGGTCTTCGGGATGCCGCGGTCGCCCATCAGCCACGTCACCATGTGCGCGGACTCGGGGGACAGCGTCCAGAAGTCCCACTGCATGTCGTTGTTGCGCAGCCCGGTGGCCGGATGGCGCTTCTGCGAGCGGATGAAGTCCTGGAACTTCTGCGGATCACGGACGAAGAAGACCGGTGTGTTGTTGCCCACCAGGTCGTAGTTGCCGTGCTCCGTGTAGAACTTGAGCGCGAAACCGCGCGGGTCGCGCCAGGTGTCCGGCGAGCCCTGCTCCCCGGCGACCGTCGAGAAGCGCGCCAGCATCTCCGTGCGCTTCCCGGGCTGGAAGAGGTCGGCCCTGGTGAACTGGCTGACGTCGTTGGTGACTTCGAAGAATCCGTACGCTCCCGCGCCCTTGGCGTGGACCACCCGCTCGGGGACCCGTTCCCGGTTGAACTGGGCCATCTTCTCGATCAGGTAGTGGTCCTGGAGCAGGATCGGTCCGTCGGACCCGACGGTGAGCGAGTGTTCGTCGCTCTCCACCGGGATGCCGGCGTTGTTCGTCGTGTACGGGACCTGCTGGGGTGCCTGCGTCACGAGCGTCCTCCCGTCGTGCACGTGGGTCTCAGGCCGTTTCGCTCACCCCAGTCAGTGAACTCCTCCATCGGGACATCGGCAACTTTTGGACGAGATCTAATTCCGGTTCAGCTCGAACCAGACCACCTTGCCCGTGCTCAGCCGTGTCGCGCCCCACCGCCTGGCCAGGCGGTTCACCAGGTACAGCCCGCGCCCGCCCTCGTCGGTCGCCCGCGCCTGCCGCAGCCTGGGCAGCTGCGGCACGTCGTCGCCGACCTCGCAGCGCAGCACGTCCGTCCGCAGCAGCCGCAGCGTCACCGGCCGTGACGTGTAGCGCACGGCGTTGGTCACGACCTCGCTGACGAGGAGCTCGACCGAATCGCTGAGCTCCTCCATGCCCCAGCGCGACAGCGCGCGCCGGGCCAGCCGCCGCGCCCGCCCCGGCGCCGCGTCCTCCGGCTCCAGGAACCAGTACGCCACGTCGCTCGGCGCGATCCCGTCGAAGCGGGCCGCGAGCAGCGCGATGTCGTCGTCCCGGTCCCCCGGACCGAGCATGTCCAGCACCTCGTCGCACAGCGCTTCGAGGGGCGGCGGATGGTCGGGCCCGGTGAGCTGCGCGGTCGCGGCCAGCTTCTCGCGCAGTTGCTCTATGCCGGTCCACACGTCCCGCAGCCGGGACTCCACCAGACCGTCCGTGTACAGCAGCAGGGTCGCCCCGGCCGGCGCCTCCAGCTCGACGGCCTCGAAGTCCACCCCGCCCACACCGATCGGCGCGCCCGCGGGCACCCGCAGCACCTCGGCCCGGCCGCCCAGGTGCAGCAGCACCGGCGGCGGATGCCCGGCGTTGGCGATGGTGATGCGGTGCGAGACCGGGTCGTACACCGCGTACAGACACGTCGCCATGCGGTCGGTGCCCAGCCGCTGCGCCTGCTCGTCGAGGTGGTGCAGCACCTCCTGCGGCGGCAGGTCGAGCCCGGCCAGGGTCTGCGCCGTCGTGCGCAGCTGGCCCATGATCGCCGCCGAGGTCATGGAGTGCCCCATGACGTCGCCGACCACCAGCGCGACCCGGCTGCCCGGCAGCGGAATGGCGTCGTACCAGTCGCCGCCCACCCGGGCCGTCTCGGCCGCGGGCAGATAGCGGGACGCCAGCCGCACGCCCGTCGGCCGCGGCAGGGTCTCGGGCAGCATCGTGCGCTGGAGTTCGTCGGCGATGTACGCCTCACGGCCGTAGAGCACCGCCTTGTCGATGCCGAGCGCGCTGTGCGTGGCCAGCTGGGCGGCCACCAGCAGGTCGTCCGCCTCGAAGGCCATCCGCTCCGGCCGGCGCAGGAACAGCGCCGCGCCGATCACCCGGCGGCGGCCGCGCAGCGGTGCCAGGATCGCCCGCTGGCCGCCGGGCACCAGCGACTCGCCGCCCTCGCCGAGCAGTTCGGGCAGCGCGGCGCGCGCCGCAGGGGCGTCCGCGAACACGGGCCGCACACCGCGCAGCACCTCGTTCAGCGCGCCGCCCGGCCGCACCTCGCACAGCTCGGACGTGAGCGCCGACAGCCCCGTGAGACCCGCCAGCTCCGCGTCCGACTCCGGCACCGGGGCCGACAGGAAGCCGCCCTCGGTCTCCCGGTCCTCCGGTATCCGGTCGGTGCGGCGCAGCCGCAGCACCACGGGCCCGGTGGGACGCTCGTCGCCGACGGGCAGCGGATCGCGCAGGTACACCAGGATCGCGTCGGAGAACGTCGGCACGGTCGCCCGGCACAGGCCCATGACGATCTCGTCCAGGTCGATGCCGCGGGCGATCCGCCGGGTCGCGGCGCCCACGAAGCGCAGCCGGTCGCCGTCCCGCCGCATCGGCATCGGGCGTCCGGGCGGCAGCCCGCGCCCGGTGCGGCGGTCCTGGCCGTCGCCGGCCCGCTCCTGCTCGGCGCCGGGCTGGGGCGGGATGGCCTCGGGCGTGGGACGCGGACGGTGCGCGTCGGTCTCCGCCGTGGCCGGCTGGGAGTGTTCGGGGCCGTTGACTGGGGGCTCCTTCCCCTTGCCGCCGGGCGTGTCCGTGGCCGGTGCGGAGGGCGTCTCGCCGGTACGGGCCTGTGCGGGTAATGCGGCGCCGGCCGGCTTCGAGGAATGCAGCAGCGCCCCGCGGGGCTCCGCGGGGTCGGCGCCCGGCTGCGGGCGTTCGTAGGAGGTGGGGTGCTCCGTCACGCGTGTCGAATCCATCCGTCCGGGGCTGCGCGCCGCGCGCGCAGTTCGTCCCGCAGAAATCCCGATACCCGCAATACGTGCCCGGGGAACGGAATTCCCACGTGGTCAGAGGCTGTTCCTGTGCCGCCGGCGGCCCTGGTGCGGCCCGTACCGGCGTTGCCCTCGTACCCCTCGCTCACGTCCTGCCGCCCCTCGGTGACGTTCGGTCAAGCCCGGAGCAGAGTCCGGGAGTTGTGCGTGCGCCCTTGCGGAGGACGATCCTACGGTTGTGGACCGGGGGCGCATCAAGGGTCTCATGTGGACACGTGCGCGGGCGTACGGTCCCAGTCCTCGGGCAGTGACGGTACCTCCCAGGAGGGGTCCGGGCGCCACTGCTGCCAGCCTTCGCTGAACGGCGCGCCCCACGCCCTGATCACCGACACCGCGGCGCGGCCGGCCTCCCGCACCCGCGCCGCGAGCGGGGCGTCCACCAGCCCGTCCCGCTGCGCCTGCGCGAACTCGTCCTCGTCCCGCCAGTGCCAACTGCGGTCCGGATGCACGGAGATGTCCAGGAAGTGGTCCTCGGAGTCCACACCGCCGTGCCAACGGGCCAGCGGTTCCTCCAGGTTGACGTACCAGTTCTTGAACTCCCAGCCCGGTTCCCAGAACAGCCACACCGACCAGGGCTCGCCCGGCCTGGCCAGCTTCAGCACACCGGTGCCGAGCCAGCGCCCGTGCGCCACGCCGCGGGGCTTGGTGTACCGGGACTCCAGCGGCTCGACGTGCACGGGCGTCCCGTCGGCCAGCACCGGCTTGACGCACTCGGTGCCCGGCGCCAGCCACACGGCCAGCAGCTCCGCGTCGTCCCGCACGACGGTGACCGGGCGCGCGATGTGGACGCGCGCACCGGCGTTCTCCCGGTACCGCCACAGGATCTGGTCGCCCGGCGCCCAGAAGTCCACCGGGCCCGTCGCCGTACCGCGCTCCACGCGTCTCACCGCTCCACCACCGTCTGCCATGCACAGATATTAGGTGCCGCAGGCATACGACGCTGCGGCGCGCGTCACGGTTCTCGCCGCGTGCCGCGCGATGGCCCGCGGCCCGTCACGGATGCGTCATGCGCAGGACATCCAGGGCCTCGTCCAGTTGCTCCAGGGTGAGGTCACCGCGCTCCACGTACCCGCCGTCCAGCACCACCTGACGGATCGTCCTGCGCTCCGCCACCGCCTTCTTGGCCACCTTGGCGGCCTCCTCGTACCCGAGGTACCTGTTCAGCGGTGTCACCACGGACGGCGACGACTCGGCGTACTCGCGGGCGCGCTCCCGGTCGGCCGTGATGCCGTCCACCGTGCGGTCGGCCAGCAGCCGGGAGACGTTGGCGAGCAGCCGCACGGACTCCAGGACGTTGCGGGCGAGGACCGGGAGCATCACGTTGAGCTCGAAGTTGCCCGCCGCGCCCGCGGTCGTGATCGTCACGTCGTTCCCGATGACCTGCGCGCTCACCATCAGGACGGCCTCCGGGATCACCGGGTTGACCTTGCCCGGCATGATCGAGGAGCCGGGCTGGAGGTCGGGCAGCCGGATCTCGGCGAGGCCGGTGCGCGGTCCCGAGGACATCCAGCGCAGATCGTTGGCGATCTTCGTCAGCCCGACGGCGACGGTGCGCAGCTGCCCGCTGGTCTCCACGATGCCGTCCCGGGCGCCCTGGGCCTCGAAGTGGTCCCTGGCCTCGGTGAACGGCAGCCCGGTGACGCGGGCCACCTCCTCGATGACGGCCGCGGAGAAGCCGGGCGGGGTGTTGATGCCGGTGCCGACGGCCGTGCCGCCCAGCGGCAGCTCGGCCAGCCGGGGCAGGGACGAACGCAGCCGCTCGACGCCGTGGCGCACCTGGGCCGCGTAGCCGCCGAACTCCTGGCCGAGCGTGAGCGGCGTGGCGTCCATGAGGTGGGTGCGGCCCGACTTCACGACGTCCGCGAACTCCTCCGACTTGCGGGTGAGCGCGGCGGCCAGGTGCTCCAGGGCGGGGATCAGATCACGGGTGACCGCGGCGGTGGCGGCGATGTGCAGGGACGACGGGAAGACGTCGTTGGACGACTGCGAGGCGTTGACGTGGTCGTTGGGGTGCACGTCCCGGCCGAGCCGCTCGGTGGCGAGGGTGGCGATGACCTCGTTGGTGTTCATGTTCGACGAGGTCCCGGACCCGGTCTGGAACACGTCGACCGGGAAGTGCGCGTCCCACGCGCCCTCCGCGACCTCGGCCGCGGCGTCCTGGATCGCCCGCGCCAGGTCCTCGTCCAGCACTCCGAGCCGGGCGTTCACCTTCGCGGCGGCACCCTTGATCCGGGCCAGCGCCTCGATGTGGGCGCGCTCGATGCGCTGCCCGGAGATCGGGAAGTTCTCCACCGCCCGCTGCGTCTGCGCCCGCCACTTGGCGTCCGCGGGGACCCGCACCTCTCCCATCGAGTCGTGCTCGACCCGGTACGCCCGCTCGTCGTCCTGCCCCTCGGCCACGACCGACCACCTCCGCCCGCATCAGCACCCCTCGTGCCGAGCGTATTCCTGGCGGACGGCCCCACCGATCCGGCCGGATCCCGCCGTCGCCGGCAGGGGCCGGAACGGCGGGAGCGAGTCCCGCCCCGCCGCACCACTCAGCCCGTCCGGCGTTTGAGGACGAGGTCCTCTCAAGGGCCGACGGGGGTCTGGGGGGCGGAGCCCCCAGGAAGCGGGGTCGAAGGGGCGGCAGCCCCTGGGGACGGGACGGGTAGGGGCGGCGGGGGCGAGATCCATCCCCGCCGCACCCGAGGCGCTACGCCAGCCCGGGGCCCCGGACCGGAATCGACGTGAACGTCGGAGCGGGGGCCGGGTCCTGGAAGAAGTCGTTGCCCTTGTCGTCGACCACGACGAACGCCGGGAAGTCCTCGACCTCGATCTTCCAGACCGCCTCCATGCCGAGCTCCTCGTACTCGACGACCTCGACCTTCTTGATGCAGTCCTGGGCGAGCCGGGCCGCGGGCCCCCCGATCGAGCCGAGGTAGAAGCCGCCGTGCGCGTCGCACGCGTCCGTGACCTGCTTGCTGCGGTTGCCCTTCGCCAGCATCACCTTGGAGCCGCCCGCCGCCTGGAACTGCTCGACGTAGGAGTCCATGCGGCCGGCCGTGGTCGGGCCGAACGAACCGGACGCGTAGCCCTCGGGGGTCTTGGCGGGACCGGCGTAGTACACCGGGTGGTCCTTGAGGTACTGCGGCATCTCCTCGCCCGCGTCCAGCCGCTCCTTGATCTTCGCGTGCGCGATGTCCCGCGCCACGACCAGCGGGCCGGTCAGGGACAGCCGGGTCTTGACCGGGTACTTGGTCAGCTCGGCGAGGATGTCGTCCATCGGCTGGTTCAGGTCGATGCGGACGACGTCGGAGGACTCGTCCAGGTGCTCGTCGGTGGTCTCCGGCAGGAACCGCGCCGGGTCGGTCTCCAGCTGCTCCAGGAACACGCCCTCGGCGGTGATCTTCGCGACGGCCTGGCGGTCGGCGGAGCAGGAGACGGCGATGGCGACCGGGCAGGACGCGCCGTGCCGCGGCAGCCGGATCACGCGCACGTCGTGGCAGAAGTACTTGCCGCCGAACTGCGCGCCGATGCCGATCTTCTGCGTCAGCTCGAAGACCTTCTCCTCCAGCTCCTTGTCCCGGAAGCCGTGGCCGAGCGGCGAGCCCTCGGTGGGCGCGTTGTCCAGGTAGTGCGCGGAGGCGTACTTCGCGGTCTTCAGCGCGTACTCGGCGCTCGTGCCGCCGACCACGATCGCCAGGTGGTACGGCGGGCAGGCGGCCGTGCCGAGCGAGCGGATCTTCTGCTCCAGGAACGTCATCATGGAGCCCTCGTTGAGGACGGCCTTCGTCTCCTGGTAGAGGAAGGACTTGTTGGCGGAGCCGCCGCCCTTCGCCATGAAGAGGAACTTGTAGGCGCCGCCGTCCGTCGCGTACAGCTCGATCTGCGCCGGCAGGTTCGAGCCGGTGTTCCTCTCCTCCCACATGGTCAGCGGGGCCATCTGGGAGTAGCGCAGGTTGAGCCTGGTGTACGCGTCGAAGATGCCGTGGGACAGGGCCTTCTCGTCCTCGCCGGAGGTGAGCACGTTCTGGCCGCGCTTGCCCATGACGATCGCGGTGCCGGTGTCCTGGCACATCGGCAGCACGCCTGCCGCGGCGATGTTCGCGTTCTTGAGCAGGTCGAGGGCGACGAACTTGTCGTTCGACGACGCCTCGGGGTCGTCGACGATGCGCCGCAGCTGCGCCAGGTGCGCGGGCCGCAGGTAGTGCTGGATGTCGTGGACGGCCTCCTCGGCGAGCTTGCGCAGCGCCTCGGGCTCGACCTTGAGGAACGTCCGCCCGTCGGCCTCGAAGGTGGAGACACCCTCGGAGGTCACCAGCCGGTAGGGAGTGGTGTCCTCTCCCTGGGGGAGCAGATCGGTGTACTCGAACTCAGGCATCGGTGCCCATTCCTCACTCGACAACAGCGGCTGGCCTCCATGGGCAGCGCCCACCAGCGTAGGACGTGCGGCGGACGGGGCCCTTGTGAGGTAAGGCTCAGTTCGCGCCACGCGACCGGACCCCACCCCTAGTCGCGATCTATCGCGTTTCGGTACGCTGCTGCCGTGGACCTTCAGAAGCACGTCGAATCCAAGGACGGGGCACCCGGGGGCGCGGCGCCGCGCATGTCCGAACTGCGCGCCTCGGACGCCGAACGCGACCGCATCGCCGACATCCTGCGCGAGGCCCTGGCCGAGGGGCGTCTCACCGCCGACGAGCACGCCGAGCGCGTGGAGGGGGTGCTGAACGCCAAGACGGTGGGCGAGCTGGAGGTCTTCATCCGGGACCTGCCCGCGGCCCACCGGCGCCCCGAGGCCCCGGCGTACGCACCGGTGCCGCCCCGCCCGACGCCCGGCGCCGTCCCGGCCGAGGCGGACGCCAACGTGGTCGCCGTGTTCAGCGCGGCCAGCCGCAAGGGCCGCTGGCGCGCGGGGCGCCGACTGCACGCGTACGCCGTCTTCGGCAGCGTCGAGATCGACCTGAGCGAGGCGATCTTCGAGTACCAGCAGGTGGTGGTCAAGGCGGTCTCGGTCTTCGGCGACGTCCAGATCCGGGTCCCGGAGAACGTGGCGCTGCGCGGCACCGGCGGCGGTGTGCTCGGCAACTTCGAGGTGGACACCCTGGACTCGGTCGAGCCCGAGGCGCCCGTCATCTACGTCGACGGGTGGGCCGTTCTGGGCAACGTCGAGGCGCGGGGCAGGCGCGGCAAGCGGGTCGCGGACATCCTCGACCGGGTGCAGGACAAGGTCGACCGGACGTTGCGCAAACACCTCGACCGTTGACGGTCGTGAATCCGGCGCGTCCGCGGACGGGGCCGGGCGGTGTGCGCGGGGGCGGGCGCGGGGGCGGGGGGTGGTGAACCGGCCGCCGTGCGCCCGCCGCGGTGGACGCAGTGCATAGGCCCGCGCACAGCGGGTAGGGCTTGCTGCATCGTCTCTCGCTCGCGAAGCCGTCGTCAGGAGTAGACCGTGCTGCAACCGCCGCTTTCGTCCCTGAAGGCAGCTGCCGTGCCGGCCCAGCGGGGTCCGGCGCGCGACAGGGACCAGGACGCGCCCTGGCACACCGAGGCGGTGTGCCGGCGCGACGAGGCCGGCCTCTTCTTCGCGCCCTCCAAGGAGCCTACGGCGGCCCGGCTGTCCCGGGAGGAGGCGGCCAAGCGGGTCTGTGCCCGCTGTCCGGTGATGGTCGAGTGCCGCGAGCACGCGCTGCTCCAGCCGGAGCCGTACGGCGTCTGGGGCGGCCTGACGGCGGCCGAGCGCCGTGTGGTCCTGGCCCGGCGCCGGCGCCGCGACATCGAGCTCAAGAAGGCCGCACGGGCGGGCCGCATAGCGGCGGCGGGCTGACGACCGCGACGGACGGATGTGGGGCGCCCCTTCCGCACACGACAGGGGCGCCCCACGGCTTCCGCTCGGCGCTGCGTACCGCTCGGCTCAGCCGCCGCTCGGCGCTACTTGGCGCGGTCGAAGTCGATCGTGCTGTAGGCCCGCAGCTTGCTCAGCCGGTGTTCGGAGTCGATGCGGCGCACCGTCCCGGAGCGGGAGCGCATCACGATGGAGTCGGTGGTCGCGGTCTCCGACCGGTACCGCACCCCCCGCAGCAGCTCCCCGTCCGTGATCCCGGTGGCCACGAAGAACACGTTCTCCCCGGTCACAAGGTCCTCCGTGGTGAGCACCCGGTCCAGATCGTGCCCGGCGGCGACCGCCCGCGCCCGTTCCTCGTCGTCCTTGGGCCACAGCTTGCCCTGGATGGTCCCGCCGAGGCACTTGACCGCACAGGCCGAGATGATGCCCTCGGGGGTGCCGCCGACGCCCAGCAGCAGATCGATGCCGGTGCCCTCGCGCAGCGCCAGGATCGAGCCGGCCACGTCGCCGTCGGTGATCAGCTTGATGCGCGCGCCGGTCTCCCTGATCTCCTGGATGAGGTTCGCGTGCCGCGGCCGGTCGAGGACGACGACGGTGACGTCCTCGGGCGTGGCCCGCTTGGCCTTGGCGACCCGGCGGATGTTGACCGCGACGGGGGCGTTGATGTCGACGAAGTCGGCCGCCTCGGGGCCTGTGACCAGTTTGTCCATGTAGAAGACGGCGGAGGGGTCGAACATGGCGCCGCGCTCGGCGGCGGCCAGGACGGCGATCGCGTTGGGCATGCCCTTGGCGGTCAGCGTCGTGCCGTCGATCGGGTCGACCGCGATGTCGACCTCGGGCCCGGTGCCGTCGCCGACGTGCTCCCCGTTGAAGAGCATCGGCGCCTCGTCCTTCTCGCCCTCGCCGATGACGACGACGCCGTTCATGGACACGGTCGACACGAGGGTCCGCATCGCGCGCACCGCGGCGCCGTCGGCGCCGTTCTTCTCACCGCGTCCGACCCAGCGGCCTGCGGCCAGCGCGGCGGCTTCGGTGACCCGGACGAGTTCCATGGCGAGGTTGCGGTCGGGGGCTTCGGAGGGGACGTCGAGTTCGGACGGCAATTGGTGATTCTCGGTCATCGGTGCGCACCTTTCTGATACGACGACGGCCGGATGAGGGTTTCGTACCGACTCTATCGCCGGGCAGACAGAATGAGCAGGGGCCCCCACGGATGAGCGGACCGGGCACCTGCGACGATGGGGGGCGTGGCAGGTTCGAACGGCAGGCAGAAGACGGTCCGGGACATGATTCTTTCCCTGGGCCTCATCGGGATCGCGGCGGGCGTCATCTATCTCTTTATCCCGCACGACGACCACGCTCCCGACATCAAGCGGGTCGACTACCGGGTCGAACTCCTCACGGCACGGCGTGCGGCGAGCTACCCGGTGGCGGCCCCCGAGGGCCTGCCCGGCACCTGGAAGGCGACCTCGGTCCGCTTCCAGGGCACCGACTCCGACCGCTGGCACCTGGGCTTCCAGAACCCCGACGGTCAGTACGTGCAGATCGAGCAGTCCACTCAGAAGCGCGGGGCCTTCATCGACCAGGCGAGCCAGGGCGGCAGGGCGACCGACGTCAAGGACAGGATCGGCGACCGCACCTGGACCCGCTACACGGGCGGCCGCTACGACGCGCTCGTCCTGGAGGACACCCCGGGCTCCACGACGGTCGTCGCGGGCACGGCGTCCTTCGCCGAGCTGGCGAAGATGGCCGGCGCGCTGAAGATGGCGTGACGCCGTCGCGTCCCCACACGAGAAGAGGCCCCCGGCGGTGTCGCCGGGGGCCTCTCGTGTCCGAGGGGGCTCAGACGGTGGTGATCACCTGGTCGAACTCCAGCCGCGGGGAGCGCGGGAACCAGGCGTCCGGGCCGGGGCGGCCGATGTTGACGACCATCAGCGGGGTGTGGTCCTCGTCGAGGAACTCCTTGCGGACGCCCTCGAAGTCCAGACCGGTCATCGGGCCGGCGGCCAGACCGGCGGCACGGACGCCGATGATGAAGTACGCGGCCTGGAGGGTCGCGTTCAGCGCGGCGCTGTTCTCACGCGCGCCACGGTCGCCGAAGAGGTCCTTGGCGGTCGGGAAGTGCGGGAAGAGCTGCGGCAGCTCCTCGTGGAACTCGTTGTCCGCGGACAGGATCGCGACCAGCGGGGCCGCGGCGGTCTTCGGCTGGTTGCCCTCGGCCATGTGGCGCACCAGGCGCTCGCGGGCCTCGGGGGAGCGGACCAGGGTGACGCGCAGCGGCGACTGGTTCATGGACGTGGGACCGTACTTGACCAGGTCGTAGATCGCCTGGACCTGCTCGTCGGTCACCGGCTCGTCGGTGAAGGAGTTCGCGGTGCGCGCCTCGCGGAACAGCAGGTCCTGAGCGGCGGGGTCAAGAACGAGAGACATGAGGACTTCCTAGGCGTGTGTGTCCGGATCCGGCGAGCCGGGCCTTCTGACGTGTCCGACCGTACGCGAGAGAAGTTCAATGTTCAATCAAAGCCGGGGAGTGGTGATCTGCTTCACAGGCCCGGCCCGCCCGGTCACTCCCCGTCCGCGTCCCCGCCCCCGGTGGGCGCCGCCCCCTCCGCGGCTCCGTCCTCCTCCTCGGCGAGTGCCGCGTCCAGCCGTGCCCGCGCCCCCTCCAGCCAGCGCCGGCACACCTTCGCCAGCTCCTCGCCGCGCTCCCACAGGGCGAGGGACTCCTCCAGGCTTGTCCCGCCCGCCTCAAGCCGCCGTACGACCTCGATCAGCTCGTCCCGCGCCTGCTCGTACGAGAGCGCCTCTTCCTGCACCTTGCCGGTCATCCGCCCACCCTAGACATCGACTCGAACCGAGAACTCGCCCCCGGCGACCCGCGCGCGCAGCGACTCGCCGTCCGTCACCTCGTCCGGACCGCGCACCACCTGGCCGTCGGACTTCTGGAGCACCGCGTACCCCCGCCGCAGCGTCGCCGCCGGAGACAGCGCCACCACGCGCGCGTGCGTGTGCGTCAGCTCCGAGTCGGCGCGGTCCAGGAGGTGGCCGAGGGTGCGCCGCGAGCGCTCCACCAGCGAGGCCACGTGGTCCGCGCGCTCGTCCACCATCCGGTGCGGGTCCTGTATCGACGGCCGGGCCAGCGCGTGCGCCAGGCCCCGCTCCTCGCGGTCCACGAACGCCCCCACACAGCGCCGCGCCCGGTCCCGCAGCAGCCGCACCCGCTCGAACTCCTCGCCCACGTCCGGTACGACCTTCTTCGCGGCGTCCGTCGGCGTGGAGGCGCGCAGATCCGCCACGTAGTCCAGCAGCGGGGTGTCGGGCTCGTGGCCGATGGCGGACACCACCGGCGTACGGCACGCGGCCACCGCGCGCACCAACTGCTCGTCCGAGAACGGCAGCAGGTCCTCCACGCTGCCGCCGCCGCGCGCGACGACGATCACGTCCACCTCGTCGATCTCGTCCAGCTCCTTCACGGCCTGCACGACCTGCGGCACCGCGTGCACGCCCTGCACCGGCACGTTGCGCACCTCGAAGCGGACGGCCGGCCAGCGGTGCCGGGCGTTCTCCAGCACGTCCCGCTCCGCGGCCGACGCCCGGCCGCAGACCAGGCCGATCAGCTGCGGCAGGAACGGCAGCGGTTTCTTGCGGTCGGCGGCGAACAGGCCCTCGGCCGCCAGCGTCTTCTTCAGCCGCTCCAGCCGGGCCAGCAGCTCACCGACGCCGACCGGCTTGATCTCGGCGGCCCGCAGCGACAGCTGCCCGCGCGGGGCGTACCACTCCGGCTTCGCCAGCACGACCACCCGGGCGCCCTCGCCGACGACGTCCGCCACCGTGTCGAACACCTGCCGGTAGCAGGTCACGCCGACCGAGATGTCGTACGACGGATCGCGCAGCGTCAGGAACACCACCCCGGCGCCCGGCCGGCGCGACAGCTGGGTGATCTGCCCCTCCACCCACACCGCGCCGAGCCGGTCGATCCACCCGCCGATGAGCCGGGAGACCTCACCCACGGGCAGCGGGGCCTCGGGAGACGTGTTGGCAGCCATGCGCCGAGCGTAACGGCCACCTGTGACAATCCCCCCCACCCGCCACCACGGGCCGCCCCACGCAGCCCCGACCGGGGTGATCACCCCCGCACACGACAGCGCGCCCCACGGCACCCCCGCTTCGCGCGCCTCCGTCCGGGCCGTCCCCGACGCCTGCGCGAGGTCGGCCACCGGCACCGAACGGTCCACTCCTTCGCCCGCGCGGGCCGTCGGCATCGCTGCGGCCAGGGTGATCACCGCCGTGCATCGCGTCGTGGCCCGCGGCGTCCCGCGTCCGCGCGCCCCCGGCCGTACCTTTCCGGCCCTGTCTTGCCTTCTCCCGGCCGCCCCTTGCCTGCTCCGCCCGGTTCGTCGTCCGTCTTCGCGGGACCGTCACGTGGAGGCGATCTTCGGGGTTCGGGGGCGGCCTTACGATGGTAGCCATGACCGCTTCGTCTGGCCGCCGTGTCCTGCTCGCCGCCCCCCGGGGCTACTGCGCGGGCGTGGACCGCGCCGTGATCGCCGTCGAGAAGGCCCTGGAGCAGTACGGGGCCCCGATCTACGTCCGGCACGAGATCGTCCACAACAAGTACGTCGTGCAGACCCTGGAGAAGAAGGGTGCGATCTTCGTCGAACGCACGGAGGAGGTGCCGCCCGGGAACATCGTCATGTTCTCGGCGCACGGCGTGGCCCCCGTCGTCCACGAGGAGGCCGAGCGCGGCCGGCTCGCCACCATCGACGCGACCTGCCCCCTGGTCACCAAGGTCCACAAGGAAGCCGTCCGCTTCGCCAAGGAGGACTACGACATCCTCCTGATCGGGCACGAGGGCCACGAGGAGGTCATCGGCACCTCCGGCGAGGCCCCCGAGCACATCCAGCTCGTCGACGGCCCCGAGGACGTCGCCAAGGTCGAGGTCCGCGACCCCTCCAGGGTCGTCTGGCTCTCCCAGACCACGCTCTCCGTGGACGAGACCATGGAGACCGTCGACGCCCTCAAGGACAAGTTCCCGCAGCTGATCTCCCCGCCCAGCGACGACATCTGCTACGCCACGCAGAACCGCCAGCTCGCCGTGAAGCAGATGGGCGAGGCCGCGGACCTGGTCGTCGTGGTCGGCTCCCGCAACTCCTCCAACTCCAAGCGGCTGGTCGAGGTCGCCAAGCTTGCCGGCGCCCGCGCGGCGTACCTCGTGGACTTCGCGAGCGAGATCGACGAGGCGTGGCTGGAGGGCGTGAGCACCGTCGGCGTCACCTCGGGCGCCTCCGTCCCGGAGGTCCTGGTCGAGCAGGTCCTGGAGTTCCTCGCCGAGCGCGGCTTCGGCGACGTGGAGATCGTCAGGGCGGCCGAGGAGTCCATCGTCTTCTCGCTGCCCAAGGAACTCCGCCGCGACCTGCGCGAGGAGGCGGCCACGCTGGTCGCCGAGCGGGGCGGATCGGGTACGGCGGACGCGTGAGCGTTCCCCCGGCCCGGTGCGTGACTGTCAGTCGTCCGTCGTAACGTAGGGCCATGCAGATCTTCGGCGTGGACATCGGCGGATCCGGGATCAAGGGCGCCCCCGTGGACCTGGAGCGGGGCGACCTGGCCCAGGAGCGCTTCAAGGTGCTGACTCCGCACCCGGCGACGCCTGACGGGGTGGCCGACGGCGTGAAGGAGGTCGTCGAGCACTTCGGCTGGACGGGCCCGGTCGGCCTCACCTTCCCCGGCGTGGTCACCGGCGGGTCCACGATCCGCACGGCGGCCAACGTCGACAAGAGCTGGATCGACACGGACGCGCGCACGCTGTTCAGCGATCGGCTCGGCGGCCACGAGGTGACGGTCGTCAACGACGCGGACGCGGCGGGCGTCGCCGAGATGAGCTTCGGCGCGGGCCGCGGCCGCGGGGGCACGGTCATCCTGCTCACGTTCGGCACGGGCATCGGCAGCGCCCTCTTCCTGGACGGCGCGCTCGTGCCCAACACCGAGCTCGGCCACCTGGAACTCGGCGGGCACGACGCCGAGAAGCGGGCCTCCAGCAAGGTCAAGGAGGACAACGACATGACGTGGGAGCACTGGGCGCGCCGCGTCCAGAAGTACCTCGCCCATGTCGAGATGCTGTTCTCGCCGGAGCTGTTCATCATCGGCGGCGGTGTCAGCCGCAAGGCGGACAAGTTCCTGCCGCACATCGAGGGCATCAAGGCCGAGATCGTGCCGGCCCAGCTCCAGAACAACGCCGGGATCGTCGGCGCGGCGATGCACGCCTCCCGGGACGGGCACGGGGGCTGACCGACGCCCCGGGCGACCCGGGCGTCCCAGCGGTCTCGGGTCCCTCTGCGGTGACGCCTCAGGTCCGCCTGCGCCGCCGCACCAGGCGCACCCGGCGGACCAGGACGACGACCCCGGCGATCAGCGTCCCGCCGTACAGCCACACCGCCTGCGTGGCCAGCGCGGTCACCAGGCCCATCAGCCGGCCCGCGCTGCCCCCGCCGCCGCCCGCGACGGGCAGCAGACCCACGGCGAAGGCGATCGGCACGACGACCGGCGGGGTCGTCAGGTCGCTGCCGCGCACCCACAGCGCGGTCAGCGCGCACACCGGCAGGAACAGCACGCCGTACAGCGTCAGGGACGCCCCGAACAGCAACTCGTCCAGGAAACCGAGCAGCAGCATCAGCACCGCGCAGAACAGGCCGCCGCCGAGCCCCGTCAGCCGCGGGTTCGGCATCCCCTTCGCCGGCGGCACGGGACGTGCCGGTGCCGCGGCGGGCGGCCGGACGCCCGCGGGGCGGCGTCTCGCCTGCGGCGGCAGGGGCGCGGACGGTGTGCCGCGGCGCGGCCCGGGCTGCGAGGGTCGGGTCCTGTGTTGCTCCACTGGACCAACTTAGGTCGGCTTATGTGTCGAATCGCCCATCAGACACGCCGTGGGCGGAGCTCGGCCGAGGGTTCGACGGGGCCCACGGGCGGGCCCCGGTACGCCGTAAACTGGTGGATCGGCCGGGTCCCCTGGCCTCCTGGCCCACTCCACTACGGGAAGTCGCAACGTGTCGCTCACGATCGGAATCGTCGGTCTGCCGAATGTCGGCAAGTCGACCCTGTTCAACGCCCTGACCAAGAACGACGTGCTGGCGGCCAACTACCCGTTCGCCACGATCGAGCCCAACGTCGGCGTGGTCGGCGTGCCCGACGCGCGGCTCACCAGGCTGGCGGAGATCTTCGGCTCGCAGCGCGTCCTGCCGGCGACCGTGGACTTCGTGGACATCGCCGGCATCGTGCGCGGTGCCTCCGAGGGCGAGGGCCTGGGCAACAAGTTCCTCGCGAACATCCGTGAGTCCGACGCGATCTGCCAGGTCATCCGCGCCTTCAAGGACGAGAACGTCGTCCACGTCGACGGCAAGGTCTCGCCCAAGGACGACATCGAGACCATCAACACCGAGCTGATCCTCGCCGACCTCCAGACCATCGAGAAGGTCCTGCCGCGCCTCCAGAAGGAGTCGCGCATCAAGAAGGACGTCGCGCCCAAGGTCAAGGCCGTCGAGGAGGCCAAGGAGATCCTGGAGAAGGGCGACACGCTCTTCGCGCACGGTTTCGTCCAGGGCGGTGAGCGCGCGGAGCTCCTGCACGACCTGCACCTGCTCACCACGAAGCCGTTCCTGTACGTCTTCAACGTCGACGAGGACGAGCTGACCGACGACGCCTTCAAGGACGAGCAGCGCGCCCTGGTCGCCCCGGCCGAGGCGATCTTCCTCAACGCCAAGCTGGAGGCGGACCTCGCCGAGCTGGACGAGGAGGACGCGATGGAGCTGCTGGAGTCGGTGGGCGCGGAGGAGCCGGGCCTGGCCACCCTCGCCCGCGTCGGCTTCGACACCCTCGGCCTCCAGACGTACCTCACGGCCGGCCCCAAGGAGGCCCGCGCCTGGACGATCAAGAAGGGCGCGACGGCTCCCGAGGCCGCCGGAGTCATCCACACGGACTTCCAGAAGGGCTTCATCAAGGCCGAGGTCGTCTCCTACGCGGACCTCCTCGAAACCGGCTCGATCCCCGAGGCCCGAGCCAAGGGCAAGGCCCGCATGGAGGGCAAGGACTACGTCATGCAGGACGGCGACGTGGTGGAATTCCGCTTCAACGTGTGATGGGGCGTGAACAAAGGGCCTGACCTGCGAGAAAGCAGGTCAGGCCGTTGTGTTGCGGTCCGTAGCTGTCCGCAGAGCCTGGCGCGGCTACGTGCCGTGGACCGTGGAGCGGTGTCCGACGTGTACGACCCACACCACCAGCTCCCCGTTGTCGATGGTGTAGACGACGCGATAGTCGCCGACCCGAAGGCGGCGGCGCTCGGGCTGGGACACGAGTGCGGTGGTGTTGAAGCCGAAGGGGTCGCTCTCCAGCTCTGTCAGTTTGGCCAGGATGCGAAGCGCCGTGTCCCGCGGGATCTTGCGCAACTCGGCCTGGGCCTCGGGCCGGAACACCGTGCGGTAGTCACTCACTGCGTGCCAGCGTCTCCCTCATCACGTCCTCGATCGGGACGCCGGCGGCGGGGCTCGCCATGCGCTCGTCGATGATCCGGTTGATCTCGCGCTCCTCCCACTCCTGGTACTTGCGCAGCACCTCGATCGAGACCACGGCGGCGACCTGCTTGCCGCGGCGGGTGATGACAGTGGGCACGTCGTCACGGTCGGCCCGTTCGACGACTTCGGCCAAGTGGGCGCGTACATCGCGGATGGACTCTATGGGCAGCGGCTGAGTCATGCCTCAAAGGTACCGAGTGTGTACACAATGCCTGCGGCCCCCGGCCTGGGTGTCCTCGTCCCGCTAGACTCGATCTCAGTTGCTAACGTAGGTGTTACTAACATCTCGGTTAGTTGTGTGTGGGAGGTGGGTGGGTGTGGCTGAGTTTGTGGGGCGGCGGCAGGAGTTGGCGACCTTGGAGCGGGAGCTTCGGAAGGTGGTGGGTGGGGTCGGGGGGGAGCGGCCCGGGCGGTGTGTGATGTTGCGTGGGCGGCGCCGGGTGGGCAAGTCGCGGCTGGTCGAGCGGTTCGCGGAGCGTTCCGGAGCCCCATTCCTGTTCTACGCGGCGACCGGCGCGTCCCCCGGGGACGATCTGGCACGGCTGGCCAGGGACGCCCGGGCGTCGACGCTGCCGTCGGCGGGGCTGGTGGCCGCGGCGCGCCCGGAGAGCTGGGACGCGGCGTTCGACGTGCTGGCCGCGGCCCTGCCCGCCGACCGGGCGAGCGTGCTGGTCATCGACGAGGTGCCGTACCTCATGGATGTCGATGGCGCCTTCGAGGGCATGCTGCAACGGGCCTGGGACCGGGTGCTGGAGACCAAGCCGGTGCTGCTGGTCCTCATCGGCTCCGATCTGTCGATGATGGAGGCGCTGAACAGCTACGGACGGCCCTTCCACCAGCGCGGCCGGGAGATGGTGCTGGGACCGCTGAACCCCGCCGAGGTGGGGCAGATGCTCGGCCTTGATCCGGCGGAAGCCTTCGACGCCGCGCTGGTGACCGGAGGGCTGCCGCTGATCTGCGCGGAGTGGCCGCACGGCGCCGGGCTGTGGGACTTCCTCGGCGAGGCGCTGAGCGACCCGGTCTCGGCCCTGCTGGTGTCGGCCGAACGCTCGCTGGCCGCCGAATTCCCCCCGCAGGCCCAGGCGCGCAAGGTGCTGGCGGCCATCGGCAGCGGCGAGCGGACCTTCACCAACATCGCCCGCGCGGCCGGCGGGATCGGAGCCACGCCGTTGCAGCGGGCCCTGGAACTGCTCACGGACAAGCGGATCGTCGCCGCGGAGCTGCCCGTGTCGCTGCGCCCGTCGAAGGATCGCCGTTACCGGGTGGCAGACCCCTACCTGCGGTTCTGGCTGCACCTGCTCGGCCCCTCCATGGAGGAGATCGAGCGGGGGCGGGGCGATCTGACCCTGGCGCGCATCCGGGAGACCTGGACCAGCTGGCGCGGCCGGGCCGTCGAGCCCCTGGTCCGCGAGGCCCTGGCGCGGCTACTGCCCGACGATCGGTTGCCCGCGGCCCCCGCGGTGGGTGGCTACTGGACCCGCACCAACGACGTCGAGATCGATGTCGTCGGGGCCGACCGCGCCCCCGTCGCCAAGGAGTTGTTCTTCGTAGGCTCCGTCAAGTGGCTGGAACGGTCGCCCTTCGACCGGCACGACCTGGCCGCTCTCCACCGGCACCGGGCCGCCCTCACCGCCGAACCCGTTCCGGTCGTGGCGGTCTCGCGCAGCGGCGTCGACTGCCCGGGGCTCGACGCCGCCTACGGCCCCGTCGACCTCCTGTCGGCCTGGCCGCTGTGACCTCGTCCTTGGTGTGCACGAAGGTTCTTTCCGGTGTGGACGGGGTGGTTTATGCGTGGGAGGACGCGGACGGGGGCGGTGGGCATGTTCTCGTGGACGTCGGCGGGGCGGTCGTGCGGCCGTGTACGGCGTCGGGGAGTGCGGTCGGGGACATGGTTCTCAGAAGGCGTGTGGGCAACGTGGAGCGGCCCGACGGCGATCCGGGGGCGGTGCGGTCCTTCGTGATCGTGGCGGCCGTGATCCTCCAGGAGTGGGGGCGGCAGGGGCGGCTGCCCGATCGGGTCACCCGCACGTACTGGTAGGCGGCCCCGCCAAGTCCGCGGCCCGGTCGTGTCGCCCGTCCCGCCCGGTCGTCAGGCCACGCAGTTGCTGCGGTAGGGCGCCAGGGTCGGTGGGGTGGCCGGGGTCTCGCGGTGGAAGAAGTCCGTGGGGAGGCCGAGGGTGCGCAGGCCGTTCTGGGCCGCCGCGCGCCAGCGGGTCGCGGCCTCCGTGCGGCCCAGGGACGACGACGCCAGGGCCAGGCCGTGGAAGGCGCGGGCCTTGTCGACCGCCAGGCCGATGGAGCTCGCCAGCCGCACCGCGCGGAAGTGCCGCTGGAGCGAGGCGTGGAACTCGCCCTGCTCGCGGCAGATGCGCCCGAGGAGGTTCTCGACGGTGGCCTGCCGGGAGACGCTGCCCTGCTCGCGCGCGATGTCCAGGGCCTTGGTGGCGCAGGTGAGCGCCTCCTCGTGCCGCCCCGACCGCAGCCGCAGCTCGGCCATCACGGTGAGCATCTGCGACGTCTGCGCCGGGGCGCGCAGCCTCCGGCAGAGCCTGGACGCCGCGGCGAGATGGCGCGCGGCCTGCTCCAGTTCGTCCCCGCCGAGATGGGACTTGGCGAGGTTGGCGAGGGCGGTGATCTCCACGCTCTGGTCCCCGCCGTCGCGTGCCAGTCGCACCGCCCGCTCCCCGGCCCGCACCGACGCCTCGTGGTCGCCCAGCAACTGCCGTACGACACACAGGTTGGTGAGGGCCTCCGCCTCCTCCCGCGTACTGGCCCGCGCGTGGTGGATCTCGGCGGCCCGCACCAGGTGGGACTGCGCGCCGCGCAGATCGCCGAGGCTGATGAGGAACACCCCGAGGCGGCTGAGGCAGGCCGCCGCGGTCCGCGCGTCACCCAGCTCGGTCGCGAGCGCCAGCGCCTCCCGCGACGAGTCCACCGCGTCCCGGAACTGGTCGCGCTGCCACTGGGCGACGGCGAGGTTGACGAGCGACACGCACAGCAGCACCGGGTCGGACGCCTCGCGCGACGCGGCGACGGCCGTCCGTGCCACCGCCTCGAACTCCGCGTAGGAGCCGTGCCCGTGCAGGCAGAAGCTGACCCCCCGGCACATCCGGGCGACCTGCGTGTGCATCCCGTGCCGGCCCGCCAGTTCGATGACCGAGGTCAGCCCGGCCCGCTCGCGCCCGAACCAGTCGAGGGCCTCGTCCACGCCCGAGAGCGGCCGCACGGTGGGGGGCGTCTCCCGCACGGACTCCCGCACGGACTCCCGCACGGACTTCCGCACGGACGTTTCCGCATAGGTCACCCGCCCGGGGAAGAGGACGTCGCAGACCTGCTCGACGCCGGCCAGGCAGTGCTCCACCAGCCGTGCCACGGCCTCCTGGTGCGCCGGACGCCGGGAGCCGTCGGCGGGCAGCGACCGGCCGAAGACCCGCACGAGGTCGTGGAACGAGTACCTGCCGTGCTCCCGCTGCTGGAGCAGATGGACGTCGAGCAGGTACTCGAGGGTCGTCTCCGCGCCGGCCACACCCGTCCCCAGCAGGGCCGCGGCGGCGTGGACCTCGAAGTCCGCACCGGGATGCAGGCACAGCAGCCGGAACTCGTCGCGGGCCGCGGGCGGCATCATCTCGTACGACATCCCGAGCACCGCCGCCACGCTGCGGTCCCCCGAGCAGAGTTCGTCGAGCCGGTGCGTCATGTCCCGCAGCCGTTCCGTCAGATGCCCGACGGACCAGTGCGGGCGCTTGGCGAGGCGCGCGGCGACCACCCGCAGGGCCAGCGGCAGATGCCCGCACAGCGCGGCCAGTTCGCCCGTCGCCTCCGGTTCCGCCAGGACCCGGTCCCGGCCCAGCAGCCGGGTGACAAGTGCGATGCTTTCCCGCGGGGCGAACATGCCAAGGGAGACGCTCTCCGCGCTCTCCAGCTCCGCGATCCGCCGCCGGCTGGTCACGACGACGAGGCCGTGGGGCGAGGGCGGGATCAACTGCCGTACGTGGGCGGCGTTGCACACGTTGTCCAGGAGCAGGAGCACCCGCTTCGCCGCGCCCCAGCACCGCCACTGACCCTGGCGGCCGTGCAGGTCGTCGGCGATGTCCGCGCCCGGTACGCCCACGGCGCGCAGCAGGATGCCCAGCGCGGCCTCGGGGGAGATGGGCTCCTCGTCGGAGTCGAAGGCGCGCAGGTCCACGTAGATCTGGCCGTCGGGGTACGCGTCGGCCAGCCGGTGCGCCGCGTGCACGGCCAGGGCGGTCTTGCCGCTGCCGCCCATGCCGTCGACGACGACGATCCGCGGGCCGCGGCCGGGGGTCTCGGGCGGCGGGGTCAGGATCTGCCGGAGCTCGTCCTGCCTGCCGTGGAAGTCCGTCAGGTCGTACGGCAGGTTGTGCGGCGGTCGGTGTTCCCGTTCGGGAACCACCGGGTCCACCGGTCTCACGGGGGACGGCAGCAGGTCGGGGCTGTTGCGCAGGATCAGGTCGTGCAGGGCGGCGAGTCCGGGGCCGGGCCCCACCCCGAGTTCGTCGGCCAGCAGCGTGCGGAAGCGGGCGTACTCCTGCACGGCCTCGGCCTGCCGTCCCGAGCGGTAGAGCGCGAGGAGCAGCTGGGACCGCAGGTTCTCCCGGTAGGGGTGGGTCTCCACGAGCTGCCGCAGCTCCCCGATGACCTCCACGGCCTCTCCCCCGTCGAGGCGCAGTCCGAGCAACTTCTCGCTCGCCGCGAGCCGGCGCTCGTTCAGGACCTCGGCCGCGGCGGCGAGCGCCCCGCCGTGGGTGTCCGGGAGCATCGGCCCGCGCCAGAGGTCGAGCGCCGTGCGCAGATGCTCGACGGCGTCCTTGGGGCGTCCCTCCGCCTGGGCCGTACGGGCCTGCTCCGTCAGGGAGTTGAACCGGGTCAGATCGAGCCCGGCCGCGTCGACGGCGATCCGGTAGCCGGGCGGGTCGGTGAGGATGAGCGCGGACCCGCCGGGCAGCCGCCGGCGCAGGTCCGCGACGGCCTTGCGGACCTGGTGGGTCGCCGTGAGGGGCGGATCCGCCTCCCACACCGCCTCGACGAGCCGGGAGACGGGCACGACCCGGTCCGCCTCCAGCAGCAGCGCGAGCAGGACCAGCCTGTTGGTCGGGCCGCCCAGAGCCACACGAGAACCGTCGTGCCAGACCTCCAATGAGCCCAGGACTTTGAAATGGTCGGCGGGTTTCGCGTGAGCGTTCACGTGGGGGGCCTCAGCTCTCGTCGAGTGGCTGACGCCCATGACCTTCCCAACCGCACACGCGCCCATGCGGACCCCGGTCCGCCCGGGGGCGCGCCACCCGCTCCGCCGGAATGACCGCTCGATGACCGTCCAGTGGCCGCCGAAAGGCCGCTGAACGGCCACGCAACAGCCGGGACGCGGTCGCGCGTCGGGCGGCCGGGGAGGCCCCCGGCGACGGCGGACTAGGGAATGCTTTCGGCCAGTCTGAAGCCCATGACGTACAGGTCCCGGTGGTAGCGGCCGTGCCGGCGCCGGCATCGGGCCAGGTCGACGTAGCGGGTGAAGCTGCCCCCGCGCGCGACGCGGTACGGCGTACGGCTCTCCGTGGCCAGGTCGTCGTCGATCGCCGAGCCGCCGGGATAGGGGTGGTAGTCGTCGGCCACGTATTCCTCGACATTGCCGCCCATGTCGGCCACGCCGAACGGCGAGCGGCCGGCCGGGTACATGCCGACGGGGGTCGTCGACAGGGGGCCCGATTCGACGGTGTTCACACAGTCCGTGCGGGTGTCCTCGCCCCAGGGATAGGCGCGGCCGTCGCCGCCGCTCGCCGCGTACTCCCATTCCGCCTCGGTGGGCAGCCGGAAGCGGCGCCCCGTGCGGGCGGACAGCCACGCGGCGTAGGCGTCCGCGTCCCGCGCGCCCACCGTCCACACCGGATGGTTCGCCCAGTGCGCCGGATAGACGCCGAAGCCCCACGAGGAGGGCGGCCGGGCCGAGGGCACGTCGAGCAGGAACTCCCGGTACTCCTGGTGCGTCACGGGATGACGGGCGATCCGGAAGGCGGCCACCTCCGCCTCGTACTGCGGGCTCTCCTTCGCGATCCACTCCCGCCGCACGCCGACGTGCCGCCAGCCGTC
Source organism: Streptomyces sp. NPDC026672 (assembly GCF_040638185.1). Lineage (NCBI taxonomy): Bacteria > Bacillati > Actinomycetota > Actinomycetes > Kitasatosporales > Streptomycetaceae > Streptomyces > Streptomyces sp. NPDC026672. Next base: position 188,794 of record NZ_JBEZXS010000001.1, on the reverse strand, counting down.
CGCCACGGCGTCGACGCGGTCCGCGGGCAGCCCGAGGCGCACCCGCGCCGCGGGTATGTCGATCATGGCCGGGTCGTCCACGTCGATGCGGGGGTCGCCCAGCAGGGCCAGCAGCCGGCCGGCCGCGAGCCGGGTGACGACGTCGGCCTCCGCGCTCTCCACCACGAGCGCCAGCTCCGGCGGGGCGGCGGACGCCAGCTCCCGGGTGCGCCGGCGCAGCGCGGCCTGGTCCACCCGCTCGACGAAGGACGGGGGCAGCCCCATGGCGGTCCGGTCGTCGACCGCGTTCGGATTGACGAGGCCGTCGTCCACCGCGGGCGGACGCGTGGTGCCCACGCTCATCGGACCAGCCCCTTCTCCGGGGCCAGGGTGTACACGGACCCGTCGTAGGAGGACGCCAGGAACCGGCCCGAACCCGTGTCGTGGTGGAGGGAGGAGATCCCGGCGGTGGTCGGGCGCACGATGTGCGGCCAGGTGTCCGTCTCCTGGTCGTAGACCGCCACGGTGCCCGCGTAGGAGCCGGTGGCGACGTACCTGCCGTCGTCCGACACCGCGACGCACTTGACGGAGTGGTCGTGCGGGGTCGGCACCGTCCGGGAGGCCCGGCCCCGCCACAGCCGGAGCTTGAGGTCGCGGCTCACACTGGCGAAGCCCCCGTCGGGCAGGGCGGCGCAGCCGTTGGCGATGCGGCCGTGCGCGGCGTCGAGCCGTCCGGTCTCCTCCAGCCGGGACGTGGAGAACCAGGAGACGGAGGTGTCGGCGCACACGGCGAAGATCGTGTCGCCGGAGACGGCGACCCCCTTGACCGCGTTGGTGTGCAGGGGCAGCGTCGCGACGTGCTCCACCCGGTCGCCGAGCGAGAAGACCAGGCCCTCGCCCGTGTAGGCGCCGATCACCACGTGCGGCGTCCCGTCGCGGGTGAACGCCGCCGCGCAGTTCAGGGGCGAGCGGTGCTGGTGCAGGACGGTGCCCTCGGCGGCGTCGAAGACCTTCCCGAGCTGACCGCCCGTCAGCACCCGTCCGCCGGCGGCGACGAGGAAGTTGCAGAGGCTCCCGGGCCGCGCGACCTCCGTGCCGTCCCGCCAGACGATGCCGGCGTCACCGGTCGTCCATACGCCGTCCGGTGCCGTGAGGACGGTGTTGAGGCACGCCGTCGGCTCCACCCCGGTGAGGTCCCACGAGCCGTCGGTGAGGTCGTAGCGGGCGTAGGACGAGCCGAAGGTGCCGAAGACGAGGGTGTGGTCGTCGAGGAAGGCGCAGGAGCGCGCCCAGACCTCGGCCGGGTACTCGGCCTCGTGCCTGAGGACCAGCTCGCCCGACGGGTCGTCCGTGGCCCACACGCGCAGCGTGCGGTCGTAGCTGAGGCTGAGCAGGGCCCCCGTCGCCTCGTGGTGGACGAGCCGCTTGATCCCGGCGTCGTGCGCCGGCTGCCTGCGGGTCTCCTCGCCCGTGATGGTGACGATCTCGCCGTCGTCGTTGCCCGCGTGGATCACCCCGGCCCCGGTGATCGCGATGGTGTCGGTCTCCACCCCGCCGAGGTCGACGTCGCTGACCAGCGCGCCCGTCTCCAGCGACCACCGCTTGACCGTGCCGTCGTCGCTCGAGGTGAGCAGGTACGTCGTCCGGCCGAGCCAGGCCACGGAGATGACGTCGGCGGTGTGCCCCTGGAACCGCGCCACCACCCGGCCGGAGAAGTCGTAGACCCGTACGAGGTGGTCCCGGGAGGCGGTGGCGATCAGTGGGCGCGTGGGATGGAACACGGCCATCTCCACGTCGTCCTTCTGGTCGCTCAGCACCGCCCGGAGCCTGAGGTCGGGCACCGACCACAGCCGGGCGGTGTAGTCGCTGGAGGAGGTCAGCAGGAGGGCGCCGTCGGGGCTGAACGACACCTGGTTGGCCAGGTGGTCGTGGGTGGCCCGGGCCAGCGGGGTCCGGGTGCGCGCGTCCCACAGGACGACCTGGTTGTCGTAGCCGGCCGTGGCGATCAGGGACGCGTCGAAGGCCGCCACGCCGCTGATCGGTCCGTGATGACGCATCATGCCGTCTCCTCCAGTCGGATGGTGTGGGAGGTGTGGGCGACCTTGGCCCGGAGGTATCCGGTGTTGTGCGGGGTGCGGAAGACACCGGTGCCGACCGTCCTGCGCACGTCGACGCCGTAGCGGCGCAACTGGGCCAGCTTGTCGGGGTTGTTGGTGAGGAGGTCGATCTCCGTGTGCCCGAGGGCCCGGAGCATCTGGGCGGCGACGGCGTAGTCCCGCAGGTCGTCGCCGAGGCCGAGCGCGCGGTTGGCCTCGAAGGTGTCGAGGCCCCCGTCCTGGAGGCCGTACGCGTCGAGCTTGTTGTAGAGGCCGATGCCGCGGCCCTCCTGGCGCAGGTAGAGCAGGACGCCGCCGCCCTTGTCGATCAGGTGCAGCGCCTCGTCGAGCTGGGGTCCGCAGTCGCAGCGGACCGACCCCAGCACCTCGCCGGTGATGCACTCCGAGTGCACCCGGACCAGCGGGACCTCCTGCGGCTCGGCCCCGAGGCCGATCGCGAAGTGCTCGGCGCCGTCGAGGAGTCCGTCGAAGGTGATCAGCCTGGCCCTGAGCAGCTCGCCCCGGCCCCGGTCCAGGGGGACCTCGACGCTCCTGCGCACCTTCGCGGGGGCCGGCCCGGACGCGGGCGCGGGTGCGGCCCGGGCGTCCCGGTAGGCGTAGCGCGGGACGCACGGCGAGTGATTCCCGTCGAGGTGATCGAGGTGATCCATTTCTTTCACGGTGTTTCTCCCATTCCTGATCGCGGTGAGAGGCCGGGGCTCGTCCACGCGGAGCGGGAGCGGACCAGGTACCACAGGACCGTGGCGGACGAGAGCCCGAGCACGAGGAAGGCGGCGCGGGTGCCCAGCGCCCCGTCGACCAGCAGGACCGTGGTGGACGAGAGCAGGCCCGCCGTGCCGGTGAGCAGCCACAGCAGGCCGGAGGCCCGGCCCAGGACCGCGGCCGGCAGGTACTTGACCCGGCCCATGGTGACGACGGCCGTCACCATGCCGTCCCCGAACTGGCCCACGAACAGCGCCGCGACGTAGAGCGGCCACATGTCCGTCGCGAGCAGCGCCAGCGTGGCCGCCCGCAGGACGAGACCGGCGGTCAGCCACCGCCAGGCACGGAAGCGCCGGCGCTGGGAGACGAAGAGGTTGCCGAGGAGCCCGCTCAGGTTCATCACGGCGATGGCCAGGCCGGCCTGCTCACCATTGAGCCGCCACGCGTGGGACAGGTCGTAGAGGATCAGCGAGGTGAGGCCGTTGCCGCAGGCGATCTCCACCACGAGCTGTACGACGAGCATGGCCAGCACCCGGCGGTCGGTGAAGATCGCCCGGAACGCGGGGCGCCACTGCCGCGACGGGCGGCCCGCGCCCGTGGCCCGCGCGAGCGCGGGCGGGTGCACCCCCACGGCCCACACCACCAGCGGGGCGAAGAACGTGGGCAGGTTCAGCCACAGCAGGCCCGCGTATCCCGTCCAGGGGAGCAGCGCTGCCGCGAGCATCGGCCCGGCCATCGTGGTGGCGATGAAGGAGCTGTTGAGGGTGCCGCGCGCCCGGGCCGGGCTCGCGGGGAACATCGACGGCACCCCGGTGATCCAGCCGGTGCGGTAGGCGACACCGCCCACCGCGACGAGCAGCGCGCCGGCCATGAGCGGCACCAGGGAGGTGCCCTGGAGGAGCAGCAGGTTCATCGCGGTGGCTGCCGCGGCCTGGAGCAGGAGCCCGTAGAGGACCAGCTCCCTGGTGCCGCGCCGGTCGGCGACCATGCCGAACAGGGGGGCCAGCAGGGTCGCGGCCGGCACCGCCGCCGCCAGCAGCGCCATCACGCCCAGGGATCCGGTGCGGTGGTAGGCGTACAGCGGCAGCGCCACCGCGTACAGGGCCTCGCCCAGGTTGTTCGCGACATTGCCGACGGCGAAGACCACGAAGCGCCGGTCGCGCAGCGGCGACGGCTCGGCCTCGTCGTCCGCGGCGACCGGCTCGCCGGCCGCCACGTCGTCCGTCCGGGTCATCGCGACGCGGCCTCGGAACCGGGCAGGGACGGGTAGTCGGCGGTGGCGCCGGGCAGCCACAGGTCCCGCAGCGGGGTGAGCACGGCGCTCGCCCCGTCGCGTTCGAGCCGGAACAGCCGCAGGTATCCGCCGCGTCCGCCGACCACGACGTACGGCTGTCCGTCGCTGCCGCGCAGGGCCGCGATGCCCTTGGCGAAGTCCGGCAGGTCCTCGTTGAGCGCCAGGACCTGCCCGGTGCCGTAGTCGTAGGCGGCCAGCTGGAAGCCGTACGTCACGACGCAGAGCGTGTTGTCGACCAGGACCGCGCTCTCGGCGGTGTTGTCGAGCAGTTCGACGAACTGGCGGTCCTCCTTCTCCGCGTCGAACGAGTACTCCTTGACGCCCACGCCGCCGGTGATGCGGACCATGTCGTCCTGGACGAACATCCGCTTGGGGTAGTGGCCCAGCTCCACCGTCCAGCTCCGGGTGCCGTCCGCGTCGAAGGCGGCCATGTGGCCGTTGCGGGCGCCGATCAGCCGCCGGCCGTCGGGCAGATAGCCGCAGACCCAGGCGCTGGTGGGCAACTGGTCGAACACCGTGAGCCGTTCGCCGGTGCGGCCGTCGAACTCGAAGGCGCCGGCGTTGGTCGCGACCAGCACCTTGGACGAGTCCGGCGAGATCGCCAGCGTGTGGACGAGGTCGGGCAGTTCGTGTTCCCACAGGGTGCTGCCGTCACCGGCGACCCGGCGTACCGTGCGGGGCCAGAACACGCCCGCCCAGCCGTCGTCGGCGAGGACGATCCGGCGGGTGAAGCCCAGCCCGCTGGTGTAGCGCTCGCCCGGGACCAGCGCGGGGTGCCCGGGGGCGGGGTCGGTCAGCCGGACGACCTGGGTGCCGGAGTCGGTCGAGGCGATCAGCGCGTTGTCCTCGCCGGGCAGCGGCTGGATCTCCCACACGCAGTGGCGCTCGAAGCCGAGGCGGCGCACGAACCGGCCCTCGGGCGTGCAGACGGTGATGTCGCCGTCCTGGGTGAGGACGTACACGAGTCCCGAGGGGTCGACGGTGATGTCGATGAGCTGGTGGCTGAAGCCGCCGACGCGGTCGAACAGCTTCATCTCCGGCTCGGTGTTGTCGAAGATCATGAGCTCGCCGTCGAAGCCGCCGACGTACGCCTTGTCGAAGGCGGGGGAGAAGGCCAGCGCCTCCACGTCGTTGCGGGCGTACAGCACGCGTTCCTGGACCGTGCCGTCGAGGGACATGGTCAGGACGCCGTTCGCGATGAGCAGCGTCTCGTCGAGGCCGCTGTCGAGCGTCGCCCAGTACCGGTTGTGCCGCCCGTCGTACACGAGCCGGTGGATGTTGGCGCTGTCGACCTTCACCACGGTGGGGAAGTCCAGGGCCGCCAGGTCGCCGATCTGTATCCGCCCGTTGCGGTCGCCGACCGCCTGTACGCCCGGGGCGTCGGTGCAGAACCATTCGAGCATGTCGTAGCCGTGCGGCCACAGGACGATCCGGTCGACCGTGAAGGTCTCCAGGTCGAGGATCACCAGCTGGTAGTAGCCGTTGTCGACGTAGACCTTGCCCTGCCAGACGCCGATGCCGCGCAGCATGGTGAGCGAGGGCTGTTCCCCCTCCATGAGGAGCGAACGGTCCGCGGTCGCCCTGGCGTCCAGCCGGTCCAGCAGCCGCAGCGAGTCGGCGTCCCACCGGGAGATGTTGCCCATCTTGTCGCGTGTGACGATCCAGTCGCCGACGATCTGCAGGGCGTAGATGGGGTGCGCCGCGGTCGCCTGCGCCGTCGCCGAGGCGACCGACGAGCGCCGGACGTTCAGTTCGGCGTCGAGCCAGTGCAGGCCGCCCCGGGCGTCCGCGGCCAGCAGGCCCCGGTCCGGGTGGTTGACGATCCGTGTGATCCTCTCTCGGATCTCCATGCTGGAACCCCGCTTCAGTCTTGTCGAGCCGGTGTCGTCGCCGGCAGCCGCGCCGGTCACGCGTGTGTGGGAGGGGACGTGCGGTACTGCCCGGGGAGGACCGGTACTGCCCGGGGAGGACGTGATGCCTCCCCGGGCAGGGTCGAGGCCGTGGATCGCGGTGGATCACGCCTCGAACGCGGTGGTCTCCGCGGTGGTTCAGACGGTGGGCCGGGACGCCCTGCGGATGAGAGTCATGGGACACACCTCCTTCGCCGGCAGCGGTGCACGGTGGGGCGAGCCGGTGGGGCTCAGACGGTGGGACGCGAGGTCCGGCGGACGAGAGTCATGGGACACACCCCCTCTCCGGGTCGAACGGGTAGCGTGCTCGCTCCGAGCAACGCGCCATGTCCCCGACAGCTGGGCGTACGAGGACAGGTTCCGGGGGCGGCGGGACCCACGTGGGTGCCGCCGCGGTGCGGTGCGGCCGTGGGGCGGTGACGCCCCGGGCCGGTCGGGTCAGCTGTGCGCCGGCAGCAGGGACGGGCTGCCGGTGCCGGGTTCGTCGTCCCGGGCGGTCGCGCCGTCGCTCTCCGTGCCGCCGGCCGTGGTGCCGTCGGCCGCCGACTCCGGCCCGGGACAGGGCTGTGGACCGGGTGGCCGGGAGCGCAGCCCGGTCAGCAGCGCCTGTGTCAGCGTCTCCAGCCGGGCGAGGGTCCACGGATCGACGAAACTGCCGTCCCTCGTGGGGATGTCCGCGGCGTTGCCCAGCGAGAGGTCGGGGCCCTCCACGAGCAGGGCGCCCGCCCGCCGCAGCACGGTCCGCAGACCGGGCAGGGCGTCGGCCGCGCCGCGCGGTCCGGGGGACGCGCTGAGGACGGCGGCGGTCCTGCCGGTCAGCGCGCTGGCGCCCCACGGGCGGGAGAGCCAGTCCAGGGCGTTCTTCAGCACGCCGGGGATCGAGCCGTTGTAGGACGGGGTGCTCACGATCAGGGCGTCGGCGTTCTCCACCACCCGGCGCGCGTGCCGGACGACGTCGGCCTCCCGCCCTTCCTCGTCGACGTCCTGGTCGTAGTGGGGAAGGGAGTCGATGGGGAGCACCCGGCACTCCACGGGCCCGGGTGCCGCGTCGAGGATTCCGCGGATCGTCGTGATCGCGACGGTGTTGAGCGAGTCGCGCCGCAGACTGCCGGAGATCAGGACGATTCTCGTCATTCCTCGCGCCTCACTTCCTCGGGGATGTCTCCATCCTGCGGGGCCGTGTTCCCGATCCGTTCCCGATGCGGTCCTCGCCCGGCCGTGGCGCCCGGTCAGTCCTGTTCGTGCAGGTCCAGGGCGGTCGTCAGATGGATCTGGGCCGTGGCCCAGGCGGGCGGCGCGGCCGGGGCGGGACGGGAGGCGAGGGCGTGGGTCAGGGTGCGCAGGTGTGTGGCCGCCGTGGTGAGGCCCGTGCGGTGCAGGAGGTCGGCGCTCCGCGTCAGACGACCCGGCGTGACCTGGCGCAGCCCGCGGTGGGCCGCGTCCGCGAGCGCGTCGAGGCCGGAGCGCAGGGCCGCGGTGATCGGGTCGGCGGGGCGCGGCGGCGCCGTGGCCAGGTGGGAGTCGCCCGCGCCGGGCGCCAGGTCGGGGATCACGACGCCCACCGGGGTGAGGACCGCCAGCGGGGTCAGGGTCGGGCGGCCGTGGGCACGGGTCAGCATGCCGCTGACGTGGCTGACCCCGTCGGCCGACAGCGCCTCGGCCAGGGCGTCCAGGCCGCCCGGCGCGAGCGGGTTGTACTCGGCCCGCAGCAGCACCTCGTTGCCGGCCGGGTCCCGCAGCGCGGCCTCCAGCAGTTGGCCGGCCGGGTCGTAGCCGACCGACTCGACCATGTCGACCGCGACCACCCGCACCGCGTCCGCCTCCACCCGGGGGCGCACCAGACGGGGCGGCCCGCCGGTGAGCGCGCGCAACTGCGCGGCCGTGTCGTGCACCAGGAGCGCGCCTGGCAGTTCCGTCCACGCGGTGCCGACGGGGGTCACACTGGTCGCCGCGATCCGGCCCCGCGAGATCGACACCGTACGGTCCGCCGCGCGCGAGGTGTGCTCGCTCACCACGTTCGACGCGGCCAGCGCGCCGAGGGGCGAGCCGAGCAGCCGGCGGGTGCCCAACTCGTGGCCGGTGGGCGCCTGTTCCTCCGTCAGCTCCCAGCGTCTGCGCAGCACCAGGGCGATCCCGGCGGCGGGGTGCGCGAAGTACGTCTCGGCCGTACGGTCCCGGGCCGTGCCGCCGATGCGGCAGCCGAGGGCCACCAGCCGCACCCGGCGCAGCGGTGTCTCGGGCGCCTCGGCCGTGCCCAGCACCGCGACCGGGTCGTGGGCGGCGGCGCGCTGCCGGGCGTACAGCTCGGCGAGGAGGAACGCGAGCCGCCCGGGTTCGTAGCGGGTACCGCGCGCCGTGTACGCGTCGAGCTGGGCCTCCAGCTCCGCGACGGCACCGGCCGGCCAGTGCAGGGCGGCGGCGGTCAGCGCCTTCCGGGTCCGGCTCAGGGAGCCCGCGAAGACGGGACCGGCCTGCTGCACACCGTCCAGCAACAACTCGTCCACGAGCCCGAGCGCCTCCCGCAGAACCTTCCGGCCGTCCTTGTCTCCGGCGCCCGTGCCGGTGCCGGGTGCGGGGCGCCCACCGAGACTCACGTCACTCGCCCGGGGCCTGCCGACGGCCGGGCCGGACACGGCACGCCCACCAGAGGCTGCCCCGGCCGTGCCACGCCGGCCGGTGGCGGCTTCGGGCGTCGTGCGTTCGTCCGGGGTCGCTCGGGCCGTCCCGTGTCCGTCCGCGGGTGTCCCGTCCGCGGGGTGTTCCTCCGCGGGTGTCCCGGGCGGTGGGCCGGGCGTGGGGCCGGTTCCCGGTGTCGTACCGTCCGCCGTGCCCCCCGCGGGGAGCGGCCGGTCGGGCTCCGTGTCGTGTGCGTCGCTCGCGCGGAACGCCCAGACCGCCAGGGTCACGACCTCACCGCGCAGCGGGGCCGCCGCGTCGGTGAGGGCGTAGCCCAGTTCGTGGGGGACGGGGAAGCGCACCGTGCACGTGGGGAGTTCGGCGCGGGGCACCGGGTCCTCCGCGGTGGGCCGGTGGAGCCGGACCGTGCAGCCGCGGTCGGCGGTGCGGCGCGCGGCGGTCAGCGCCGGCCGGCCCAGCACCTCGGCCAGCGTCCCGTCGTCGAACTCGCCCGGCGACCAGTCCTCGTACCCGCCCGCCTCCTCCCGCGTGCCCGCCGCCGCGCCGCGCCGGTACGCCAGCACCAGCCCGACGCGGTGCCGGCACACTCCGGCCGCGCCGCAGGTGCACGTCGACCCGTCCAGGCCGGTCCCCGGCGGCAGCACGGTCTCGGTGCCGTCCGGGAACCGGCCGCGCACGGTGGTGCCGTCGGCGCTCACCTCCGGCCCGGCCCCCGCGGCGAGGTCCTTCTCCGCCCGCTTGACCAGACCCCGGTTGGCCAGCGACACGAGCGTCTCGGGCGTCAGGGCCAGCAGATCCGTGCGGCTCGTCACGCCGTCCCTCCCCGGCCGACCTTCTCGGCCACGAACTCCGCGAGCCGCCCCGGCGTCATCGCCCCCACGTGCGCGCCGGCCTCGGCAAGCCGCCCGGCCAGGTCGCGGTCGTAGACGGGGTCCGCCTCCTCGTCCAGGGCGGCCAGGCACAGCACGGTGCTGCCCTGCTCCACCAGCCCCCGCACGGTGCGCACCAGCCGGAAGGGGTCGCCGCCCTCGAAGAAGTCGGACACGATCGCGACGATCGCCCGGCGCGGACCGTCGATCAGGCCGGCGCCGTAGTCCACGGCCCGCGCGATGTCGGTGCCGCCGCCGAGCTGCACCCGCATCAGCAGCTCCACCGGGTCGGTCACGTCGGACGTCAGGTCCACCACCTGGGTGTCGAAGGCGACCAGGTGCGTCTTCAGACCGGGCAGCCCCCACAGGCACGCGGCCGTCACCGCGGAGTGGATCACCGAACCGGCCATGGAGCCCGACTGGTCGACCAGCAGCACCAGTTGCCACTGTTCGAGGTGGCGGGCGGTACGGGAGTGGAAGCGCGGCCGCTCGATCAGCAGGCGGCGTTCCTCCGGCTGGTAGTGGGCGAGGTTGGCGCGGACGGTGCCCTTGAAGTCGAAGTCCCGGGCCAGCGGGACACGGCTGGGACGGCGCGAGCGGGAGCCGGTGAAGGACCGCCGCACCTCCGGCTTCAGCCGCTCCAGCAGGTCCCGCACGACCGCCTCCACGATCCGCCGCGCCGCCGCCAGCACCTGGGGGCTCATCAGGTGCTTGGTGCGCAGCACGGCGCGCAGCAGCGTCTGGCTCGGTTCGACGCGGGCGAGGACGTCGGGGTCGGTCACGATCTCCTGGATCCCGTACCGCTCCACGGCGTCGCGCTCCAGCCGCTCCACCGTCTCCTTCGGGAACAGCCGGTGCACGTCGTCGAGCCAGTCCACGGCCGTGAGCTGCGACGGCCCGTCGCCGCCCTCGCGCGAACCGCCCGCGCCGCGCCGCACACCCCGGCGGGCCAGGTCCTCGTCCCGGCCGTAGAGCCAGTCCAGGGCCGCGTCCCGCGCGGCGGCCGAGCCGTGCAGACCGCCGGTGCAGCGCTCGGCCGCCGCACCGAGGATCAGCCGCCAGCGTTCCAGCGACGGGTCCGGAGCGGGCTCGGACGGCGCGGAGTCCACCGGCCCGGCCGGTGTGGAGTGCCCCGGCCCGCCCGGTGTGGCGGGCCGGGATCCGTCCGCGGTCATCGGTCCGCCCCCAGTCCGTGGCGTTCGAGGAGTCGGGTCACGTCGTTCTCCAGGGTCCTGGCACGGGCCAGCAGCATCGGGTCGGCCGTCGTGCGCAGCAGGGTCCGGGCGGAGCCGCGCGCGCCGCGCAGCTCCAGCAGCCGCTCGGCGATCCGCTCGCGCTCCCGCGGCGGGAAGTGGGCGAACGCCTGGCGCAGCGCGGGCAGTCCGGTCAGGAACTCGTCGTCGGTGAGCGCCGACACGATCCGGTCCAGGACGTCGACCAGCGGTCCGCCGTCGCCGTCCGCCCCCCGTACGACCTCCTCGCGGGCCAGCGCGAACAGTCCCGCGAGCCAGTCCCCGAGGACGCCGGGACCGGTGGAGGCCAGCGACCGTGCCGCGGCACCCGCGTCGTCGGTGCGGCCCAGGGCCCGGCGCAGGCCGAACGCGGCGCCCCGCAGGTCGGCCGGGGCACTGCGGTCACCGGCGATCCGGGCGGCGGCCCCGGCCGCCGACTCCGGGGTGACGGTCAGCAGTTCGGGCGCGTGCAGCAGCGCGTCCCGTGCCGCCGCCAGCGCGCGCAGCCGGGCCCGGTCCACGCCGGTGCCGCCGGGCACCCCCTCGACCAGCCAGAACACCCGCTCGACCGCGCTCGCGACGATCCTCGCGAGCAGCGGGTCGCGGGCCGTGCCGAACACCCGGTCGTGCCGCCACAGGCCCAGCGTGTTCGCCAGCACCTCGCCGAGCGGGCCGGGTGCGGGGACCCGCCCGACGCGGGCCGCGAGCGTGCCCAGCAGATCGGCGCCGAGCGGGCCCACCCCGCACAGCACCGCGTCGAACAGCAGCCCGGACAGCGCCCCGACGTCGGTGTCCGCCGCCCGTGCCCGCTCGCCGAGCGCCACCGACGCGGCCTCGTCCAGGCGTGCCCCGTAGGCGCCGGCCTCGATGAGCGCGGCCTCGCGCCCGCCCCCGGGGCCGGGTTCCCAGCGCTCGCGGGCGTCGGGGTCCGCGCCGTGGGACGGGCCCGACAGCCGGGTGAAGCCGGGGACGCCGAGCACCCGCAGCCGGTGCAGCACACGGCTGCGGGACAGGTCCGCCGGGTCGGTGAGGTCGAGTCCGAACGGGCCGTCGGCGTCCGCCAGGCCCAGCCGGGCCAGCTGCTCCGCCACGTCGTGCACCAGCGGCGGCAGCGGGGTGTCGGGATGCAGCCGGCCCTCCGCGTCGCCGGCGCACGCGGCGACCATCTCCACGACCACCGGGTGGCTGCCCGCGCCGAGGGGTTCCCGGCCGGTCCAGGGCAGCGGCCGGTCCAGGTCGTCGCCGATCAGCGCGCCGGCCAGCCCGTCGAGGACGTCCACCCGTGTCTCGTACGGGTGCCCGCGCAGCAGCGCCAGCCCCTCGGACAGTCCGCGCGCGGCGATCAGATCGGCCGTGGACACCCGCAGACCGCGCGCCCGCAGCCGTTCGACGACGGTCCGCAGCAGGTCCCTGGCCGCCTCCCGCGGGCCGGTGTCCCACAGGCGCTGGTAGTAGCCGGGGGAGGGCATCCCGGACTGGTAGCCGGAGAAGGCGTCCAACTGCCGGAAGGAGTACGGCACGAGGAAGCTCCCGCCGAGCGCGCCCTCCGGCGGCTCCGGCACCCCGGGCCACTCGGCCGGGCCGTCCACGGCCGCCAGGGCGCGCAGCGCGGGCCGGTGGAAGCCGCCGGTCACCACCAGCACGGGCCGCCCACCCGCCTCGGCGACCGCCGCCCGCACCCAGGCCGCCATGTACTCCTCACGAACCCGATCCCCGACATCGGCCTCGGCATCCCCCCGCACCAACTCGAAGTAGGCGTCCAGCCGCGCCCGGAGGCCGTCCGGGCCCGTCCTGCGGCCGTCGGGATCGACTGCACGGCCGTCATGACGGGTCGCGAGGTCACGGGCCCCGGCTCGGACGTGGCCGGGATCGGAGCGGGGGCTGCGGGGACGGGGTGCGGGGTCGTCGGACCTGGCCCGGAGGCCGTTCGGCTCGGCCCGGAGTTCGTCGGTTTCGGTCTGGAGTTCGTCGGACCCCGCTTGGAGGTTGTTCGGCTCGGTCTGGAGTGCGTCGGATCTGGCCTGGAGGTTGTTCGGCCCGGCCCGGAGTTCGTCGGACTCGGCCTGGGGGTCGTTCGGCTCCGCCCGGAGTTCGTCGGTTTCGGCTCGGAGGCCGTCGGACCCGCTTCGGAGGCTGTCGGACCCGCCTCGGACGTCTTCCGACCCGGCCCGGCGACCGTCCGGCTTCGGCCAGAGGTCGTCCGGCCCGGTCCCGCGTCTCGCCGGCCCCGCCCCCGGGTCGTCGTCCAAGTCGGTGATCTCGAACAGGCCGTCCCACAAGGCGTCCGGCGAGTCCACCGCGAAGCGCTCGCACAGGCGGCGGGTCGCCTCCGTGTAGCGGGCCTCGGCGTCGGCATAGCGGTTGGCGTAGCGCTCGCCGCGGTCGGCGAACGCCGGGTGCCAGGCCGGCAGGTCGATGAACCGCACCCGCGCCCCCGAGGCGTGCCCCTCGCGCAGGGCGATCCACTCCGGGGAGTACGCGCACAGCGGAGCCCAGGACGTGGCGACGCGCTCCTCGTCGCGGTAGTGGCTGAACACGGCGACGGGCAGCCGGTGTTCGAGCAGCAGCTCGGACATCCGGGCGTTCATGTCGGCCGGGCCCTCCACCAGGACGTACGCCGGCCGCAGCGACCGGATCGTCTCGCGCACCAGGCGGGCGCACGCCGGCGAGTGGTGCCGTACGCCGAGGAACACGGCGGAGCCGGCGGCGCTCTCCATCAGTCGGCCAGCAGATGGCGGGCGTCGTGCAGGGCCTGCCACTGCGGGCCCGGACGGCGTGGCACCTCCTGCTCCAGGAAGCGGCGCAGCCGGGCGAGGTCCTCGGGGCTGTCCTTGGCGGCGGTGCCCGCGAGGCTCGCCACCACGTCCGCCGCGCTGCCCGGCTCCCCGCGCAGGAACCAGCCGCGCACGCCGACCGCGTGGGCGACGGACACGGCCTCGGCGGTGCTCATCACCGTGGACGTCCGCTCGCCCTGCCCGGTGCCGCCGCGCAGCTCGCGGAAGGTGCCCACCAGCACCTCCAGCACGTCCCGGCGCGGCGCAGGGCGTACCCCGGACTGCCGCAGCAGGGCCGTCGCCTCGGCCTCGACCAGGGCCAGTTCGGTGTCGAAGTCCGGGATGGGGAACACCGTCTCGAAGTTGAAGCGGCGCTTGAGGGCGGCGCTCATCTCGTTGACGCCCCGGTCCCGGGTGTTGGCGGTGGCGATGACGTTGAAGCCCTGCCGGGCGAAGACCAGCCCCTCGGGCCCGTCCAGCTCGGGCACGGTGATGACCCGGTCGGACAGCAGCGACAGCAGGCAGTCCTGCACCTCGGGCGGGCAGCGGGTGATCTCCTCGAAGCGCACGATCCGGCCCTCGGCCATCCCGCGCAGCATCGGCGCGGGCACCAGCGAGCGGGCCGACGGCCCCTCGGAGACCAGCAGGGCGTAGTTCCAGGAGTACTTGATCTGGTCCTCGGTGGTGGCCGCGCCGCCCTGCACGGTGAGCGCCGAACTGCCGCTGACGGCCGCCGCGATCAGCTCGGACAGCAGCGACTTGGCGGTGCCCGGCTCGCCCACCAGCATCAGACCGCGGTTGGTGGCCAGGGTGACCAGGGCCCGCTCGACCAGGGAGACGTTGCCGACGAACTTGCGGCTGATCCCCGTCTGTTCGTCGCCGACGACGAACGTGCGCGCCGCGCGCAGGCTCAGCTGCCAGCCCGGCGGCCGGTGACCGTCGTCGGCGGCGCGCAGGGCGGCCAGCTCGCCGGCGTACCGGACCTCCGCGGGCGGGCGCTGGAGGACCTCCTCGGGGCCGCTCATCCGGCGGTCACCTCGGTCAGGTCGGCGATGATCTCGGAGGCGACGACGGGACCGAGGTCACCGAAGCGCAGCGGATACGAGCGGCTGCTCCAGTAGTCCCCCGGGCTGCTGTCGAGCCACACGTTCTCGAAGGTCTGGTCGGGGAAGGCGTCGACCATGCCGACGGCGATGCCCCCGTCCAGGCCGATCACCACATAGCGGTCGTCGTCGACACGGCGGTGGAACCAGCGCTCCACACCCGCGTCCTGCGGCTCGCCCCGCTCCCAGCCGCGCTTGGTGAGACCGAGCAGCCTGCCGACCGGGACGGTGGCGCCCTCGAAGCGGGTCAGTCGGTGGCCGGCCGCCTCCTCCTCGGTGAAGGCGTGCACCGCGCGGCCGAGCTGCGGGAACGGCTGGAGGATCTCGTAGTCGGCGAACAGCTCGGACCAGGAGGCCAGTTCGTCGCCGAGGTGCAGCGGGTGGGCGAGCCGCACGGTCGTGTCCTCGGGCAGTTCCAGCTCGTCGTCGTGCACGTCGGCGAACGTGCGGTCCTCGGCCACCCGGAACGCGGTCACCGCGCCGTCGCCCACGCTGAGCCACACCAGCCGCCTGACCAGGTGCCACAGCAGCGGATGGGCGACGAACAGGTCCCTGAACTCGGCGGCCGACCAGGACCGTTCGGTCACCATGGCGGCCTCCAGACGGCGCACCTGGTCGGCGGCGACCGTGCGGACGTCCTTCTTCAGCCCGGCGAACCGCTTGCGCTCGGCGGGCGCCAGCTCCGGGTCGTCCTTGGCGCCGGGGGCGGGCAGGGCCTTGCGGAGCTTGCCGTCGGCGTCCAGCACGTACGGCCGCAGCTGCTCGTCGAAGCCGACGGTGAAGCGGCGCGTGCCGTAGTCGACGACCGTGCTGCCGTCCGGGTCCAGGCCGAAGTCCGGGACGAGCCGGTCGCCCAGCTGCTCGCCGGTGAGCCCCAGCCCCTCGGCGACCTCCGCGATCTTCTCCTGCGCGCGCACCTTGAGCGCCTTGAACGGCACCCGCTGCGCGATCCCGTGCAGTTGCAGCAGCGCCATGTCCGAGCCGATCTCCGCAAGCACGCCCAGGCCCTCCACGGCCCGGTGGTGCGCGCCCTCGCCGGGCCAGGCCCGTACGACGGGGGTGATGCGCCGTACGGTCTCGTCGTCCCCGAGCAGACCCAGCGCGTGCAGCGCCCAGCTGTCCTTGGACGGCATGCCGGCCAGCCGCCACTGCTCGAACAGACCCCAGGCGAAGGCTGCGAGGGAGTCGGCGGTGCAGTGCGTGAGCAGCACGGACAGACCGGGGTAGGCATCACCGGGCTTGCACAGCGCGAGGACGGTCACCACGTGCCGGACCGCGTCGGGGGGCAGCGCGCCGCCCTCGGTGAGCAGGATCTGCGGGAGCAGCGCCGGGTCGGCCCAGGCGCCGACGGCGGGTATCCGGGCGGGCAGGGCGCTCTCCAGCGGGTCGGCGGCGAGCAGGTCCGCGACGATCTCCGCGGTCTCGGCCCCGCTCGCGGCCGCGGCGGCCGTCACCGGTTCGTCGCCGTGCGCGGCCGCGAGCAGCCGCAGCGCCTTCTCGGCGCCGCGCCGCACCGTGCCGGCCGGGCCCACCGCGTGCGGGACGAGCACGGGGACGGCCGCCGTGCCGTGCCGGGTCAGCCAGGAACGGGCCGTCGCGTCGGCCGACTTGAGGCGTGCCAGCCAGTCGCACACCAGCGCGGCGACCTCGCTGTCCCGGTAGGGCAGCAGCAGGGAGCCCAGGGTGGCGGGGTGCCGGGTGGCGGCGCGCAGCAGCAGCGGCAGGGCCGCCACACCCCACTTGGCGGCGACGGGTTTGAGGGACTCCTCGCCGTTCCAGTAGTCCTCCGGTGCGCAGACGGCCAGCAGCGGGCGGACCGTGTCCTCGGGCCCGTCCACGAACAGCCGGACGTCACGGACGTTCTTGAACTGCCCGCCCGTGCGCAGGGTCTCGATCTCCCGGCCCCAGTCGTTCGCGGTGCGCCACCTGCCGTACCAGGACTGGGTGTTCGCCCACTCCTCCCGTTCCCCGTCCCGCCAGTCGACCAGCGGTCCGGGGGCCGCGGGCGGCTTCGCGGCCACACGAGCCCTGCGGGCCGTGCGCTTGCGTGTCCACGGCGGGGCGACCAGCAGCGGAGGCAGCGCCTCGGCCGGGGCGGGCGGCACCCGGTCCGCGCGGTCGAGCAGGGGTTCCACCGCGGCGGCGGTCTCCGCGGGCAGGTCCGCCAGTACGGCCGCCGCCAGGTCGGCGTGGGACAGCACGTGCGAGGTGAGCAACCGGCCGGCCAGGGAGGCGTACTTGGCGGGGCCGCGCGCGGTCTCGGCCAGCAGCCGCAGGGCGCGCACCGGGTAGCGGCGCATCGCCTCCAGGAGGACGGGGCGGACGTGCTTGTCCTCCACGCGCGCGGCGAGGACGCGGAAGGCGTCGTCGGTGGGCACCTGGAGCAGGGCGCCCGCGAACGTCTTCGTGCGGTCCGAGCCGTACGCCGTGTCGAGCGCCTCGTCCAGCAGCGGGGCGAACGCCGTGCCCGTGCCCTCGGCGAGCGTGGCGACCGTCGCCATCGTCCAGCCGTTCCAGTCGAGTCCGGCCCGTCGGCCGAAGGCGGCCAGCTGTTCGGGCGAGGTGACCGAGCACAGCAGCATGGAGCGCAGGGTCGCGTCGGCCCGCTGCACGTCCGCGCAGCTGTCGGTGACCCAGGTCTGCTCGCCGGGCAGCAGGTACGACACGACGATCCGGCGGGTCGCGTCGTCGCGGCAGTCCGCCAGCGCCGTGACCACCCGCGCGTACGTCTCCTCGTCGGCCGCGGCCAGCAGGAAGCGCATCCGGTCGGCGAACTTGGGCCGGGCCCAGTGGCCGTCGGCGGAGCCGGCCGGGCGGAAGGCGAGCCAGGGGTCCTGGCGATGGCCCCCGGACTGCTGGTAGTGGGCCTCGACCGAGAAGTACTCCACCACCGCGCGGGCGGCGAAGGCCGTGCCGTGCTCCTCGATCCAGGTGTCCACGAAGACGTTGTCGGGGAGCTTCCAGTGCATGGTCAGGGCCGCCACCACGGCGGCGCCCAGGGGAGTCGGGCTGCCGGCGAGGTGCGCGCGCGTGGCCTCGACGATCACGGGGTCGCTCTTGGGCGCGGCCAGCATCGCCTCGACCCACCCGGCCTCGTCCTTCAGCCGGGCGTCCGTCAGCTTCCTTGCCTCCGGGTGGGGTTCGGCCACGCTCCGCCGTGTCCCGCCCCGCCGGGGGAACACCTGGCGGGCCCAGGGGGCGGGCAGGACGAAGGAGTCCTCGTCGGGGAGCTCGACCGGGGCGGCGGGCCCCACCGCCGCAACCGACTCCTCCGCGTGCGCGGAAGCCGAGTCCGAGGAAGAAGCCGGGTCCGAGGAAGCCGGGTCCGGCGCGGGGACGACCGCCGGAGAGGCGTCCCCCGTCACCTCCCGGTAGCCGGTGCGCTCCTTCTCAGCGATCTTGTTCGCCAGGTACGCCGACGCGGCCGGGGCCGACGCCAGTTCCTTCAGCTGGGTGCGCCCCTGGGCCCCCACCCGCCCGTAGCGCACGGTGACCGTGGTGCCCTCGGCCTCCGCCTCCCAGAACTTCGACGACCCGTCGTCGACAAACTCCCAGCGCCGCACAGCCCCTCCTCCGCCGGCCCATGCCGAACGATCTCTCGATCAGGTGCCGGTCACAGTAATCGGGCCCACTGACAACGCGGTTCCGGCCGGCGCTCAGCCCCCGGCGGGCCCCGCGCCGTACGCG
Organism: Streptomyces sp. NPDC026672; assembly: GCF_040638185.1. NCBI lineage: Bacteria > Bacillati > Actinomycetota > Actinomycetes > Kitasatosporales > Streptomycetaceae > Streptomyces > Streptomyces sp. NPDC026672. Next base: position 170,490 of record NZ_JBEZXS010000001.1, on the reverse strand, counting down.
GCCGGCTCGGCGACCCAGCCCGCTGTCAGGGCCAGACGGGTCTCGCGGTGGACGGCGAGGAAGCCGAAGGGGCGGTCGAACACCGCCCGGACGACGGTCGTCTCGTACCGGGGCTGCGGCGGGACGCCGCCCGGCGCGGCCATGACGGCCGTGACCGCCGCGGCCCGGAAGCCGAGCGCACCGAACCGCGCGACCGCCGACTGCCCGGCCGCGCCGATCGCGAGCGGCGCGGGAGTGACACCGGGGAAGTGCCCCTGGCGCGCGTCCCGGGCCGAGGTGAGTCCGAACAGGCCGTGCAGGGCGAGCAGATCGTGGTCCGCCCGCACGTCGAACGCCACGGTCGTCATGTCCAGGGCCAGCGGCTGCGGGGTGTCGGTGGGCTCCCGCGTGACGCTCAGCCCCGGTCCCGCCGTCCCGTACGGCAGCCGGCACCCGGACGTCACCGCGAGCCCGCGCTCCAGCACGCCGACGCCCGCGCCGAGCACCTGGCCGGGCGTCATGTGCTCGTCGCCGAGCAGCAGATGGACGTCCAGGCCGTTGTCGCCGGGGACCTTCAGGACGGTGACCCGGCCGTCGCGGGTGCTCGTCACCCCGGCCCGGTCGGGGCGCACGCCCCGGCGGTGCAGGCCCAGCAGCGCGCGCCCGCGCCACGGCCCCGCGTCCGGGCGGCGCATCACCTCGGTGAACGGGCGCGGCCAGTCCGTGTGCAGGGCGAACGCGCTCGCCAGCAGCAAGAGGGCGCCCTCGGTGAGCGCGACCGGCAGCCGCTCGACCAGCCCGCCGGTCCGGTGGTGCGCCCAGCCGTCCAGGGCGCGGCGGCAGGCGTCGAGGTCCTTCGTGAGCACACCGTGGGCCTGCGCGGGCAGCCCCTTCAGCCAGGGCTCCCGCAGCTCCAGCGTGCCCTCGGTCCACAGCCCGAGCGCCGCCGCCATGCCCGGCATCGACTCCAGCGCGTCCAGCAACTCCCGCGCCGCGTCCGCCGCTTCGTCGGCCGGCAGCCCGAGCGCCGCCGCGAGCTCCGCCCGCGCGCGGCCGTCGGCCCCGTCCGCGAGAAAGCCCAGCAGCGGCCACACCCCCGCCGCCGAGAACACCGTGGACCCCGCGGCGGTCCCCGCCCAGCGGGCGGTCAGCCCGTTCACCGCGGCGACCGTCCGATGTGCGACCTGCATGACGCCCCCACCCCTTCACCCGCTTACCATGCGCCCAGTCGTACGTCAGTTCCCCACTGCCGCAGTCCGAGTCCAGGAGCACGGTACCCGTGTCCACACCTCCGCCCACCGGCCCCCACCAGCCCGAAGGGCAGCAGCCCTGGTCGGGGCAGTACCCGCAGGGTTCCTCCGGGCAGCCGCCGCACCCCGGGGGGCCGTACGGCCAACAGCCGTATGCTCAGGGGCCGTACGACCCGGGACCGTATCCGCAGGGCCCCTACGGGCCCTCGCCGTACCCGGCCTGGGGCCAGGGCTACAGCCCGTACACCAGCCCGGCGCCCGTCGACGGGTTCGCCGTCGCCTCCCTCGTGCTCGGCGTCCTGTGCTGCGTGCCGGGCGTCGGACTCGTCCTCGGGCTCGTCGCGCTGAGCCGGATCCGCGCGCGGGGCGAACGCGGCCGGGGGCTGGCGATCGGCGGTTCGGTGCTGTCCGGGCTCGGGCTCGCGGCCTGGGTGCTGGTGCTGGCCACGGGTGGCGCCTCCTCCTTCTGGGAGGGCGTCGAGGAGGGCGCGCGCGGCGGCGCGGGGATCACGCTGAGCCGGGGCGAGTGCTTCGACGAGCCGGGCGGTTCGCTGGAGGGCGAGACGTACGACATCGACCGCGTGTCCTGCGCGGGCCGCCACGACGGCGAGGTGTTCGCCACCTTCCGGCTGCCGGCCGGCCCCTATCCCGGCGAGGGGCGGGTCGCCGACACGGCGGACGAGCGCTGCTACGGCCTCCAGGACGGCTACGCCATGGACTCCTGGGCCGTGCCCGACGACGTGGACCTCTATCACCTCACCCCCACCCCCGAGAGCTGGCGGGCCGGCGACCACGAGGTCACCTGTGTGTTCGGCAGCGCCGACGCCGGCGGGGACCTGACCGGCTCGCTGCGCAACGACGAGACCGTGCTCGACGCCGACCAGGTCGCCTATCTGAGGGCCGCGCACGTCCTGAACGCCGCCCTCGACAGCGCGCCCGTCGCCGAGTACGTCGAGGACGACCTGCCGGGTCACCGCGCGTGGGCGGGCCGGGTCGCGGCGGCGCTCGCGGAGCAGTCCCGGATGCTGGCCGCGCACGACTGGCCGGCCGGCGCGAAGCGCCCGGTCACGGACCTGCTGCCCACGCTGACCGAGGCCCGCGACGAGTGGGCGGCGGCCGCGGAGGCCACGGACGCGGACGCCTTCGCCACCCACTACGAGAAGGGCGCCGGACTCCTCGACCCCGGCCGCACGGTCACCGCGCGCAAGGCTCTGGGCCTCGCCACGACCCCGCCGGACGACGGCCCGGCGGGCGGCGGTCAGGGCGGCGGCGCGGACGGTGGCACCGACGGTGGCGGCATGCAGGTGTGAGGTCGGCCAGAGGGGGGAGAAAGTGCCTGGGTGATGCCCTCCCCGGCCAACTGTCATCACATCGAGTGATTCTCTGGCCTTTGCTTGCACGGCTCAACCCACGGTTGCCACGCTGTTGCTGTCTGTACAATCTGATGGGAGCGGCCAGTGACTTTCGGTGAGCAGCCGGCGTACCTGCGTGTCGCGGGTGATCTCCGCAGGAAGATCGTCGACGGTTCGCTCCCGCCTCATACGAGGCTGCCCTCGCAGGCCCGCATCCGCGAGGAGTACGGCGTGTCGGACACCGTCGCCCTGGAGGCGCGCAAGGTGCTGATGGCCGAGGGACTGGTGGAGGGCCGCTCCGGCTCGGGGACCTATGTGCGCGAGCGGCCGGTGCCACGGCGGGTGGCCCGCTCCGGGTACCGCCCGGACGGTGGGGCCACCCCGTTCCGCCAGGAGCAGACCGACGTCGGCGCGCGCGGCACCTGGGAGTCCAGCAGCGCCCAGACCGAGGCGAGCCGGGCCATCGCCGAGCGGCTCGGCGTCCGGCCGGGCGACCGTGTGATGTGCACCAAGTACCTGTTCCGGGAGGCCGGCGAGCCGATGATGCTCTCCACCTCCTGGGAGCCCCTGGCCGTCACCGGGCGCACCCCCGTGATGCTGCCCGAGGAGGGCCCGCTCGGCGGCATGGGCGTCGTCGAGCGCATGCGCGCCATCGACGTCATCGTCGACAACGTCACCGAGGAGGTCGGCGCCCGCCCCGGCCTCGCCGAGGAACTGCACGCCCTCGGCGGCGTCCCCGGCCATGTCGTCCTGGTCGTGCAGCGCACGTACTACGCCTCGGGCCGCCCGGTGGAGACCGCGGACGTGGTGATTCCGGCCGACCGTTACCGGGTGTCGTACCACCTTCCAGTGAAGTAGCGCACACCCCAAGGCGGTTGACACTCCGTCCGATGCACTCCGCCGGTCCGCGCCGGTTGTGGCCGCTCGCGCGTTCCCGCAGGTGACGGCGGTGGCACCGGTATGCTGTCCCTCCGGTGTCACCCGGTTCCCGGAGGGCGCGTTCGGTATCGTGCGCCCCCGGCGTTCTGGCTGGTTGCGTACCTCTTTGTGAAAAGCCGTATTCGCAGCGTGAAGGTTAGGCGTACGCTCGGGCATATGCGGATTGCGGTTTCCTTAGAGGGCGAGGCGGCGTACGGCGAGGGGGCTCGATGAGCGACAGCGGCACGGTCCCGCTGCCCTGGCTGGTCATACGGCAGGACGACAACGGCAATCGCTACCGCGTGGGCAGGTACGCGACCCGTGCCGAGGCGCAGAAGATAGCCGACAGCCTCGACGACCGCGGCCACAAGCAGCTCTACTGGGTCGAGCGCATCGAGCAGGCCGGAGAGGGCGTGCGCCGCTGACCGGGCGCGCTCCCATAGGCTCCTGCGCATGACGGAACGGATCGTGGTGGTCGGCGCCGCCCTGCTCGACGACGGCCGGCTGCTCGCCGCCCGTCGCAGCGCACCCCCCGAGCTGGCGGGCCGCTGGGAACTGCCCGGCGGCAAGGTCGAACCGGGCGAGACGCCCGAGGCGGCCCTGGAGCGCGAACTGCGCGAGGAACTGGGCGTCGAAGCGGAGATCACCGAGCGCGTCCCGGGGGAGTGGCCACTGCGGGCGCCGTACGTGCTGCGGGTGTTCACCGCCCGGCTGCGCCCCGGCTCCGCCGCCCCCGCGCCCCTCCAGGACCACGACGCGCTCCGCCTGCTCGCCCCGGACGAGGTCTGGTCCGTGGACTGGCTCGACCAGGACATGCCCGCCGTCCGCGAGGTGGCCGCCCGCATGGCCGCGGGAACGCGCTGAACAGGCCGAACACCCGGCCCTCCACAGGGCGCCGATCCCGGCGGTACTGCCTGCCGGATCCGGGGTATGTGCCCATTGACCCCATGAATTCCGGCATGGGTGGGCTCGCTGGCCTGGGAAGTGATCGGCGTGATCGACACCGAAGGCGGCAGCGCCGAGTGGACCTTTCCCGCGGAGCCCGGCGCCGTGCGCACCGCCCGCCGCGCGGTCCGCGACCGGTTGCGCGACTGGGACCTCGACTGCGTCGCCGACATCACGGCCCTGCTGGTCAGTGAGCTGGTCACCAACTCCCTGCGGCACGCCACCGGCCCCATCGGCGTCCGGCTGCTGCGCCCCGCCGACCCCGCGGGCACCCTCCGCGTCGAGGTCTCCGACCCGCTGCCCGACCTGCCGCACGAACGGGCCGCCCGGCCCGAGGACGAGGACGGCCGGGGACTCCAGCTCGTCGCCGGCTCGTCCAGCCGCTGGGGCACCCACCCCGGCGACAACGGCAAGACCGTCTGGTTCGAACTCCTGGTGCCGACCTGACCCCTGGTTCCGACCCGACCCCGGTCCCGAACCGGCCCCCGGTCCCGGGCGGCGAGCGACCGCGCGGGCGAACGGCCGATCGCCGGGTGATTCAGGTCGCCCCGGACCGTGCCGGAATCCGGGAGGAACCGGTGTACACACCCCCACTCGGCGTCGAGCGCGCGACCCGGGTCGAGGACGGGTACCGGAGCGGGCGGTTCGACGCCGTGTTCCCTGGTTAGAAGACTGGAAGTGTTGTCGCAGTCCGGTCGTCGGCCGGTCCGGGAGCCGCCCGGACCGTGCTGTGATCGTGAACACCGTGCCGTGCGGCGCCGTAGTGCTGGATACTGCGGGCAGCCGCCCCCGGTGACCGGTGCCGGACGCGGTGAGCTGGAGGGGACGGTTCGCGTGAGCGAGATACCAGCGAAGGCCACGGAGTCCGAGGACCCGTCGGACCGGGTGAGGGCGGGGGCCGGTCGGGCCGTCGCCCCGGCCGGTGACGCCATGTGGCAGAGCAGCCCGCCCGGTTCCATCTACGACTACATCCGGGTGGCGTCCTTCTCCATCGGCCCCGGCGGGCACGTCGAGCAGTGGAGCCTGCGCGCCGAACAGCTCTTCGGCATCCCTGCCGAGCGCGCCGTCGGCCTCGACCCCATCGAGGCGTTCGTCGACCCCGACCAGCGCGAGCGGGGCCAGCGGAAGATGGCCGAGATCCTCGACGGACGCGAATGGACCGGAGTGGTCCCCTTCCGGATGCCGGACACCCCGGACGGCCGGCGCGGCGAGGAAGGGCTCGCCGAGGTCTACGTCATGCCGACCCGGACCGCCGAGGGCGACAGGGCCGCCGTCTGCATCGTCGTCGACGTGCGCACCCTGCGCAGCATCGAGACCGACCTCGCCGCCTCGCAGGCGATATTCGGTCAATCTCCCTTCGGCTTCCTGCTGATCGACCCCGACCTGCGGGTCCGCCGCGCCAACCAGCGCTTCGCGTCCATCTTCGGCGGCACGCCCGACGACCACCGCGGCAAGGGCGTCCACGACTACCTGCCCCGCAGCGAGGCCGAGCGGGTCGTCGCCGTCATGCGCCGCGTCCTGGCCACCGGCGACTCCATCACGGACATGCACATCAGCGGTTTCCTGCCGGGGTCCGAGGAGCGCCGGCACTGGGCCATCAACCTCTACCGCGTGCACAGCGGCACCGGCCGGCCCATCGGCATCGCCTGGCTCGGCACCGACATCACCTCCCGCCGCGCCGCCGCCCGCGAGGCCGCCAACGCCCGGCGCAACCTCGCCCTCCTCAACGAGGCGGGCGCCCGGATAGGGAACTCCCTCGACCTGGAGACCACCGCCCGCGAACTCCTCGACGTCGTCGTCCCGGGCTTCTGCGACCTGGCCACCGTCGACCTCTACCAGGGCCTCCTGGCCGGCGACGAGACCCCGCCCGGCCTCGCCGACGGCAGCGCGGAACTGCGCCGCGTCGCCTACGCCAGCGCCGTCTCCGACGCCCCCTTCGGCGACGGCGGTGCCGCCGTCCCCGTCGGCTCGGTCCACCACTTCGCCTTCAACTCGCCCTGCGCCGACGCCCTGCGCACCGCCCGCCCGCGCAGCGTCCCGGCCGACGAGGGCGGGCTCGTGCAGTCCACGCTCGCCGTCCCGATGGTCGCCCACGACACGGTCGTCGGACTCGCGCGGTTCTCCCGGACCAAGGGCAGCGAGCCGTTCGGCGACCGCGACCGGGAGCTCGCGGTGGAACTCGCCGCGCGCGCCGCGGTCTGTATCGACAACGCCCGGTTGTACCGGCGCGAGCACGAACGGGCGCTGATACTCCAGCGGTCCCTGCTCCCGCCCGGCGACCCCGAGGCGTCCGGCCTGGACATCGCCTGCCGCTATCTGCCGGGCAACGCGGCGACGGAGGTCGGCGGCGACTGGTTCGACGTCATCGAACTCCCCGGGCACCGCACGGCGCTGGTCGTCGGCGACGTCATGGGCCGCGGTCTGCGCGCGGCGGTCGCGATGGGCGAACTGCGCACCGCCGTACGGACCCTGGCGCTGCTCGACCTCGAACCCGCCGAGGTCCTCTCCGCGCTGGACGAGATCGCCCGCGGCCTCGGCACGCCCGGCGGCGTCCAGCAGGCCACCCGCACCGCCCGCCAGCCGCGCGACGCCGACCTCTCCGAGGTCTACCTCGCGACCTGCGTGTACGCGGTGTACGACTCCGTGACCCGGCGCTGCACCTTCGCCAACGCCGGTCATCTGCCGCCCGTCCTCGTCGAACCCGGTGAGCACGCGCTGATGCTCGACGTGCCGCCCGGCATGCCGCTCGGCGTCGGCGGCGAGCCCTTCGAGGAGGTCGAGGTCGAACTCCCCGAGGGCGCGCTGCTCGCCCTCTACACCGACGGCCTGGTCGAGTCGCGCCACCATCCGCTGGACGAGGGGCTCCAGGCGTTCGTGGGCGCGCTCACCGATCCGGCCCAGCCCCTGGAGGACGTCTGCGACCACGTCCTCAACACCCTCGACACCCACCACGGCGAGGACGACATCGCGCTGCTGATGGCCCGCGTCCAGGGGCTGCCCGCGGAGTCCGTCGGCGACTGGGCGCTGCCGCGCGAGCCGCGCAGCGTGGGCCGCGCGCGGGAGCACGCGCGCGGCCGGCTGCTCGCCTGGGACCTCGAACCGCTCGTCGACACGGCGGAACTCCTGGTCAGCGAGCTGGTCACCAACGCGCTGCGGTACGGCGAGGGTGAGATCAGGCTGCGGCTCCTGCTGGACCGCACCCTGGTGTGCGAGGTGTGGGACTCCGGCCTGGTCCAGCCGCGCCGCCGCCGCGCCCGCGACACGGACGAGGGCGGCCGGGGGCTCCAGCTCGTCGGCCTGCTCAGCGCGGCCTGGGGCTCGCGCCGCACCCCCCGCGGCAAGACGGTCTGGTTCGAACTCCCCCTCCCGGACGGCGAAACGGGCCTGACGGACCCGGCAGAGGCCCTGCTCAGCCTGTTCTGACCGGCCCCCACTTCCGACCAGACCGGGCGACCGGAGCTTCCGGACGGGCCGGGCGACCGGCGGGCCGGGGGCCGACACTTCTGGCCGGGCCGGGGCCGGCGCTTCCTGGCGGGCCGGTGGCTCGGATGGGCGAGGCGGTTGGTGTTTCCTCGACGGGTCGGGCGGCCGGTACTTCTGGCCGGGCCGGGGTG
>NZ_JBEZXS010000001.1:0-162334 GCF_040638185.1 Streptomyces sp. NPDC026672 | reverse complement strand
GACGGGTCGGGCGGCCGGTACTTCTGGCCGGGCCGGGGTGGTCGGTGGGTCGGGGCGGCCGGGCGGGCGGCGCTTCCTGGCGGGCCGGTGGCTCGGACGGGCGAGGCAGTGGGTGCTGCCCCGACGGGTCGGGCGGTCGGTGCTTTTGGGCGGGGTGGCGGTCGGCGGGGTGGACGGGCCGGGCGGTCGGTGCTTTCGGGTGGGGCGGCGGTCGGTAGGGCGGACGGGCCAGGTGGTCGGCGCTTTCGGACGGGGCGGCCCAGCCGCACGGGGCCGGTGGCCGGTGTCAGGAGAAGTGGTGGCGGCCTCGGGTGCGGGGGCCGCCGAAGGAGGTCGGTGGGCCGCCGTCCGTGTCCTGTGCCAGCAGGATGCCGCCGAGCACGGCGCCCGCCGTCCCGTCCGGGCCGTCGTACGGATTGCCGTGCAGGCGCACGTCGCGCTCGGCCAGGTCCCGTGCCTCGCCGGCCAGGACGTCCGCGGCCGTGGCGTCACCCGCGGCGAGGAGCCGCACCGCCTCCGCGAGCCGGGTGCGGGCCCCGGCGGCGACGGCCGCGCGGTGCGTGGACACGAAGTCCGCCACGGCGGCCACGGCACTGCGGGCGACGAGCAGTTCGGCCGCCGACACCACCCCACCGCCCCCACCGCCCGCACCTCCGGCACCGCCCGCACTGCCGACTCCGCCCGCACTGCCCACTCCGCCCACTCCGCTCACTCCGCCCACTCCGCGCGTCTCGGCGATGAGTGGCCCCGCGGCCCGTGCGACGCGCCGTAGCGCCTCCAGCGGGTCGTACGCGCCACCGGTCAGCTCCTCGCGTACGGCGGCCAGGACCGCGTCGGCGCGCCGCAGCCGGATGCCGTCCGCCTCGTCCGCCGGCCGGGCGCGGACCGCCGAGAGTCCCGCCTCCGCGCCGGTCAGCGCCGCCGGGACCAGCCGTGCCGCCTCCGCCAGCTCCGCCGACAGCCGATCCACCCCGGTGACGAGGGTGTCCGCCTGGGCCAGCGCGCCCTCGGCGGCCCGCAGGTGGGCGGTCGCCCGTTCGCTCTCGTGGGAATCCGCCGCCTGGCGCGACCGGTTCAGCCGGGCCATCGCGAACACCAGCCGGTCCTTGGCCTGTTCGACGTTGCCGACGACGGGGGCGGCGGCCGACGGGGCGTAGCGCCCGCCCAGCGCGAGCAGTTCCGCCTGCGCCACCCCCGCGCGGCCCGTCAGCTCCCGGAACCGTTCCTCCGCGATCTCCAGCGCCTCGTCCGTCCCGCGCTCCGGCGCCCGCAGGGCGTCCAGCGCCTCCGCCTCGGCGTCCAGGCGCCGTCCGGCCTCCGCGCACCGGCCGATCACCCCGACGAGCGCCTGCCGGCGGGCGGCCTCGTCCTCGGGGAAACCCTGTTCGAGGCGGCGGCGGATCGCGAACGCGGCCGACAGTTCGGTCTCCGCCGCCCGCAGGGCGTGGGCGAAGGGTTCCACCGCCGAGGCCCCGAACCGTGCCTCGACGAAGGCGAGTTCCTCATGGGCGGCGCGCACGCAGTCGTCCGCAACGACCAGTGCGGCCCGTGCCTGCCGTTCGGTGTCGCGCGCCGTCGGGGCGGGCGGTCGCGCGGACACCACACCCGGTGTCGTACGGGTCCGGGCCCGCCGGGTGCGCCGTACGTACGTGTAGGCGGCCAGCACCCCCGCCGTGGCGACCGCAGCCAGTGGGAGCACCAGGTCGACGGGTGACGTCCCGTTCTGCTCGGGGGGTGCCGCGGCCTCGGTCACGGGACCGGTGCGCGACGGGGGAACCGGATCTTCGGCCCCGGACGTCATCCCCGGCAACGCCAGCCACAGGATGCCGACCACCGCTCCCAGCACGGTGTGCGCCACGCGCACGCGTATGTGCGAGGCGGCCCGCCGCGGTCGGCCCCGGATCGAGGATGGCGTCACGTTTTGGAGCGTATGTCCAGGTGAACGCCCCCGCGAGCGGGGTGCGCCCACTGGGGACGAGGACGACGAGGGAGACACGATGGACAAGCCGACGACGCCACCGCAAGCGCCCGCCGCGCGGACCCCGTGGCGTTGGGTGCGGCGGGGTGTTGTCGGGTTGGTGCTCGTCGTTCTCGTGCCGTTGCTCGGGGCCGAGGCCGCCCTGCGGGTGAACTACGCCGGAGATCCCGGCGACGGCACCTTCACCCGGCACCGGGACGCGCTCTGGCTGGGGCACGCCTGGGTCGACGGGCGGAAGAAGGACGCCGACGTCGCCGCCCTCGCCCGGCGACTGCGCGGCACCGGCATCCGCGACCTGTACGTCCACTCGGGCCCGCTCGAACACGACGGCACGCTGCCCGCGTCGGCGTACCCGAGGGCCCGCTGGCTGACGGACGCCGTCCACCGCGAGATACCGGGCGTGCGCGTGCAGACCTGGCTCGGCGACAAACTCGCCACCGAGACCCCGGACGGCCTGCACCTGGAACGCGCCGCCACCCGGACCGCGATCGTCGCCTCCACCCGCCAGGTCCTCGCCGCCGGCTTCGACGGCGCCCACTTCGACCTGGAACCCCTCCACTCGGGCGACCGCGACTACCTCTCCCTCCTCGACGACCTGCGCCGCGTCACCCGCGCACGCGGCGCCCTGCTCTCCGTCGCCGCCCACCAGATCGACCCGCTGCCCGCCTTCCACGCCTTCTGGGGCACGGTCGCCGGCCACCCCAAGTGGTGGTCGCAGGCGTACTTCGCGCAGGTCGCCCGCCGGGTGGACCAGATCGCGGTCATGTCGTACGACACCATGCAGCCGCTCGCCAGCCTCTACGGCGGGTACGTCGCCCAGCAGACCTCCCTCGCCCTGGAGGTCACCCCGCCCACCACGGACCTCCTGATGGGCCTGCCCTTCTACCACGAGAACCGCTTCGGCCACCGGGCGCGCGCCGAGACGGTCCCCGCCGCCGTCCGGGGCGTCCGGCTCGGCCTGTCCCGCACGGACGCGGACCGCCCCGCCTTCGGCGTCGCCCTGTACGTGGACTTCGCCGCCACGGAGGCCGACTGGAGCGCCTACCGCCGGGACTGGACGGTCAGCTCCGCCTCCTGATCCTCGACCCCAGCCACACCAGCGGGTCGTACTTGCGGTCCACCGCGCGTTCCTTCAGCGGGATCAGCGCGTTGTCCGTGATGCGGATGCCCTCGGGGCAGACCTCCGTGCAGCACTTGGTGATGTTGCAGTAGCCGAGGCCGTGTTCGTCCTGGGCCGTCCTCCTGCGGTCCAGGCCGCTCTCCTCGGCCGCGTCCAGCGGATGCATGTCGAGCTCCGCGACCCGCATCAGGAAGCGCGGACCCGCGAACGCCGTCTTGTTCTCCTCGTGGTCGCGCACCACGTGACAGGTGTCCTGGCACAGGAAGCACTCGATGCACTTGCGGAACTCCTGCGAGCGGTCCACGTCCTCCTGCATCATCCGGTACTCGCCGGGCCCCAGGTCCGCGGGCGGCACGAACGCCGGGACCTCGCGCGCCTTGTCGTAGTTGAAGCCCACGTCCGTCACCAGGTCGCGGACCACCGGGAACGCGCGCAGCGGCGTCACCGTGACCGTCTCCTCGCGGGTGAACACCGACATGCGCGTCATGCACATCAGCCGGGGCCGCCCGTTGACCTCCGCCGAGCACGAACCGCACTTGCCCGCCTTGCAGTTCCAGCGCACGGCGAGATCGGGCGCCTGCGTCGCCTGGAGCCGGTGGATGATGTCGAGGACCACCTCGCCGTCGTTGACCTCGACCGCGAAGTCCTCGAGACCGCCGCCCCGAGCGTCCCCCCGCCACACCTTGAAGCGGGCTTCGTAGCTGCTCACTCGTACAGCTCCTCCTCGGCGAGGTACTTGACCAGCTCCTCCTTCTCGAAGAGGGCGAGCAGGTCCGGGCGGATCGGTTCGGTGGTCTCGCGGGTGAGGGCGATCCGGCCCGGGGCCGGGTCCGCCGCCGCGAGACGGCCCGCGAGGTCGTCCATGGGGTCGTCCGCGGGGCCGGTGAGCGCGCACAGCAGATTGACGTTGCGCCAGCGGCGGTCCATCTCCGGGTGGTCCTCACGGGTGTGCCCGCCGCGCGACTCCGTGCGCTCCAGCGCCGCGCGGGCCACGCACTCGCTGACCAGCAGCATGTTGCGCAGGTCCAGGGCCAGGTGCCAGCCGGGGTTGAACTGGCGGTGCCCCTCCACCCCGGCCCGCCGCGCCCGCGCGCGCAGCTCGGCGAGCTTCACCAGGGCCTGCTCCATCTCGGCCTGGCGGCGGATGATGCCGACCAGGTCGTTCATGGTCTGCTGGAGTTCCTGGTGCAGGGTGTACGGGTTCTCCGGCGCGCGCCCGTCGTCCTCGCCGGGGGCCGGGCCCTCGGCCGAGAACGGCCGCAGCGCCTCGGCCGCCGCCGCGTCGACCTGCGCCTCGTCCAGCGGTGGCGGCGAGCCGGCCGTGCCGGCCGCGTGCTCGGCCGCGTGCCGGCCCGCGCGGCGGCCGAAGACGAGCAGGTCGGACAGCGAGTTGCCGCCCAGCCGGTTCGAGCCGTGCATGCCGCCCGCGACCTCGCCGGCCGCGAACAGCCCCGGCACGCCGCGCGCCGCCGCCGTGTCCGAGTCGACGGCGATGCCGCCCATCACGTAGTGACAGGTCGGCCCGACCTCCATCGCCTCGGCCGTGATGTCGACGTCCGCCAGCTCCTTGAACTGGTGGTACATGGACGGCAGCCGGCGCCGGACGACCTCGGCGGACATCCGCGTGGACACGTCCAGGAAGACCCCGCCGTGCGGGGAGCCGCGCCCCGCCTTCACCTCGGCGTTGATGGCGCGCGCCACCTCGTCGCGGGGGAGCAGCTCGGGGGGCCGACGGTTGTGGTCGGGGTCGTTGTACCAGCGGTCGCCCTCGTCCTCCGTCTCGGCGTACTTCTCCTTGAAGACGTCGGGAACGTAGTCGAACATGAACCGCCTGCCGTCGGAGTTGCGCAGCACCCCGCCGTCCCCGCGCACCGACTCGGTGACGAGGATGCCCTTCACCGACGGCGGCCAGACCATGCCGGTCGGGTGGAACTGCACGAACTCCATGTTCAGCAGGGGCGCCCCGGCCAGCAGCGCGAGCGCGTGCCCGTCGCCGGTGTACTCCCACGAGTTGGACGTGACCTTGAAGGACTTGCCGATCCCGCCGGTCGCGATCACCACGGACGGCGCCCGCAGCACGAAGAACCGCCCGCTCTCGCGCTCGTACGCGAAGACCCCGCCGACCCGCGTCCCGTCCTTGAGGACCCGGGTGACCGTGCACTCCTGGAAGACCTTCAGCCGGGACTCGTAGTCCCCGGTCTCCCGGTGGTCCTCCTGCTGGAGCGCCACCACCTTCTGCTGGAGCGTGCGGATCAGTTCGAGTCCGGTGCGGTCGCCGACGTGCGCGAGGCGCGGGTACTCGTGGCCGCCGAAGTTGCGCTGCGAGATCCGGCCGTCCTTCGTACGGTCGAACAGCGCGCCCCAGGTCTCCAGCTCCCACACCCGGTCGGGGGCCTCGCGGGCGTGCAGCTCGGCCATCCGCCACTGGTTGAGGAACTTGCCGCCGCGCATGGTGTCGCGGAAGTGGACCTGCCAGGAGTCGTGCTCGTTGGCGTTGGCCATGGCCGCGGCGATGCCGCCCTCGGCCATCACCGTGTGCGCCTTGCCGAACAGGGACTTGCAGATCACCGCCGTACGGGCGCCCCGCTCCCGTGCCTCGATCGCGGCCCGCAGCCCGGCGCCGCCGGCCCCCACCACGACGACGTCCCACTCCTGCCGGTCGATCATGGACATCAGGGCCCCATTCCCTCTAGAAGAAGCGCGGATCCTCGAAGACGCCGGACGCGACGAGATACACGTAGAAGTCGGCGAGCGCCACGCTCGCCAGCGAGCACCAGGCCAGCAGCATGTGACGGGCGTTGAGCCGCCCGACGAACCGCCACGCCGCGTACCGCACGGGGTGCTTCGAGAAGTGCTTGAGCTTCCCGCCGACGATGTGCCGGCACGAGTGGCAGGAGATCGTGTACGCCCAGATCAGCACGATGTTGACGAGGAACACCAGGCTGCCGAGACCCATGTGGCCCCACGCGTAGTGCTCGTCCCGGAAGGAGAGCACGGTGTCGTACGTCAGCACGCCGGCGACGAGGATCGCGGCGTAGAAGAAGTACCGGTGGACGTTCTGCAGGATGAGCGGGAAGCGGGTCTCACCGGTGTATCCCCGGTGCGGCTCGGCCACCGCGCAGGCCGGCGGGGACGCCCAGAAGCCCCGGTAGTACGCCTTGCGGTAGTAGTAGCAGGTCAGCCGGAAGCCCAGCGGGAAGATCAGGATGATGATCGCGGGGGAGATCGCCCACCAGGAGCCGAAGAGATCGGCGTTGGGGCCGGCCCGCATGGTCGCGCAGTTGTCCGCGAGGCAGGGCGAGTAGAACGGCGACACGTACGGCGCCGCGTAGTAGTGCGCGTTCGCGAAGGCCCGCCAGGTCGAGTAGACGACGAAGGCGAGCAGTCCGGCCGCGGTGGCGGCGGGCGCCAGCCACCAGCGGTCGGTGCGCAGGTGCGGCGCGGCGATCGCGGCGCGGGTGGCGGACCGTACGCCGCCGCTGTTCACATGGGGTTCCGTACCAGTGGCCAACGCAGGACTCCGGTCGGGTCAGGGGGCGTGGCGGTCCCGGGCGCCGAGACCCTCGTCGTCGGAGTCCGTCCACAGGCTGATGTCGTAGGGGGTGTCGGAGATCGTGACGAGCTCGGGGCCCTTGGCGGCGCCGGGCGTGCTGGCAGCCTCCCGCAGCAGGGCCACGCTCTCGCGCAGGTGGTCGGCGTCGGCGCGGACGCGGCGCATCTCCAGGCCGCCGCCACCGAGGTGCTGTTCCAGTCGGCCGACGCAGCGGGACAGGTCGTCGACGCAGCGCTGAACCGATGTCAGGTCGTCGTGCACGGACATGACGTGACCTCACTTCCGCGGACCTCGTGGTCCAAGGCGGCAACGTTCATGCGCCTGCGAGTGTTGCGCGTCACACCTGCCGGTGTGAAGGCGTGTGCAGCGATTGGCCGATGTACGTCTGCCGGAGCGTGTTCCGCCGCACGGGTGGCGTTGGGACCGACGTCGCCGTGTCTCCCTCCGTCGGGGAGTCCGTTCCTCTTCAGTGGACCCGCAGGTGCATAGATCCGATCAGCACCAAAATACCGCAAAAGGGGTATCAAGGATGTCCCACGACGGCAGCGCCCCACAGGGGCGCGGGGCGTGTCATCCCGCGGCACCGCCGCGTGAGAGTGACCGGCCGCAACGAGCCCGCAGACACCCGACGGCAGGTCCCGGCGCCCACGGGAGGGCGCTCGGCCCGGTCGCCCTCCTCGCCGTGGGCGCCCTCCTCGCCGGCTGTGGTTCCGACGAGGAGGCGAGCCGCCCGCTGGCCGGACCGGACATCGCCGCCGCGGCCCGCGACGCCGTCGCCGACGGCGGCACCCTGCACTGGGCCGTGGACTCCGTCCCGGAGACCCTGAACGCCTTCCAGGCAGACGCCGACGCCGGCACCACCAGGGTCGCCCAGGCCGTGCTGCCCTCGATGTTCCGCCTGGACCAGAACGGCCGCCCGGTCCGCAACCCCGACTTCCTGGAGTCCGCCCGGGTCGTCAAGACCGAACCCCGCCAGGTCGTCCTCTACAAGCTCGACCAGCAGGCCGTCTGGAGCGACGGCCGGGAGATCGGCGCCGCCGACTTCGCCGCCCAGTGGCGCGCCCTGTCCGGCAAGGACACCGCCTACTGGACCGCCCGCAACGCCGGCTACGACCGCATCGAGAAGATCGAGCGCGGCGCCAACGACCTGGAGGTCCGGGTCACCTTCAGCCGCCCCTACGCCGACTGGCGGTCCCTGTTCTCCCCGCTGTACCCGAAGGACGTCATGGGCACCCCCGACGCCTTCAACGACGGAGCGCGCCGCAAGCTCAAGGCCAGCGCCGGACCGTTCAAGGTGCAGAAGGTCGACACCGAGCACAAGGAACTCGTCCTCACCCGCAACCCGCGCTGGTGGGGGCAGCCCGCCAAGCTCGACGAGATCGTGCTCCAGACCGTGCCCCGCGAACAGCGGGCCGCCGCGCTCGCCGCCGGCACCACCGACCTCGCCGACGTCGACCCCGCCGAGGCCGAGCGCATCGGCCTGGCCGGCCGCGCGGGCGGCACCGGCACCCCCCTCCAGGGCGCCGGACGGACCTCGGCCAAGAAGCTGCGCGGCTGGGCCCTCGCCCACGGCTTCGACTCCGACAAGATCCCCAGCGGCGAGAAGAAGCTGGCCCGCGCGATCTCCACGTACCTGCGCGAGCAGGAGGCCCTGCGCGCCTTCGAGGTCCGCAAGTCGCTGGAGCCCGCCTACACCCAGCTCGCCATGAACGGCTCCACCGGCCCGCTCGCCGACGAGCGGGTGCGCCGCGCCGTCGCCCGCGCGCTGGACCGCAGGCAGCTCGCCAAGCTCGTCCTGACCCCGCTCGGCCTGCCCGCCGTACCGGTCGGCAGCCACCTCGCCCTGTCCGGCCAGACCGCGTACACCGACAGCAGCGGCGCCCTCGGCGGCCTGGACACCAAGGAGGCGCAGTCGCTGCTCGCCGACGCGGGCTGGGTGCCCGGCGGGCCGGTCAAGGAGGAGAAGAAGACCGGGAAGGCGGCCGGCCCCGAGGCGACGGCGGACGAGGAGTCCGGCGACGACGGCGACGACGGCACCTACATCGTGGGCGAGGACGACAAGGCGCCAGGCGAGGACGGCGAGGACCGGACCGGGCGGCAGGACGACGACGGCCGGCGGCAGCTCGCCGAGGACGGCAAGCAGCCCACCGAGAACCACCCGCCGGCGGGCGGGGCGCCGGGCGCGTACGCGCCCAAGGGCACCGCCGCCCCCGCGGGCGCCGTCGCCGGGCCGCTCGCCAAGGACGGCAAGCCGCTCACCCTGCGGTTCGTGCTCCCCTCGGGCCCCGGCTCGGAGAGCCTGCGGACCGTCGCCGACCGGATCTCGGCGATGCTGGACAAGGTCGGCATCACCACGGAGATCACCAAGGTCGCGGACGAGAGCTACTTCAAGGACCACATCGCGACGGGTCAGTACGACCTCGCCCTGTACTCCTGGCCGTCCTCGCCCTTCCCCGCCACCGACGCCCGCCCGATCTACGCCAAGCCCGCCGCGGCCGCCGACGGCTCCCTGAACGTCGAACAGAACTACACCCGCGTCGGCACCGACCAGGTCGACCAGCTCTTCGACCAGGCCGCCGCCACCCTCGACGAGGAGGAGGCGCGCTCGCTGATCCGCAAGGCCGACTCGCGGATCTGGGCGCAGGCCGGCTCCATCCCGCTCTATCAGCGCCCGCAACTCGTCGGCGTCAGGAAGAACCTGGTCAACGCGGGTGCGTTCGGTTTCCGGACACCCCTGTACGAGGACATGGGCTTCCTGAAGAAGGGTGTGAAGCTCTCGCCGAGCCCGTCCGCGAGCTGAGACCGCGTGGCCCTGAGGAAGCCGCCGCTCCCAGGGCCACGTAACATGGGGTGAGGCCGTGGCATGTCAAGCCCGGCAGGGCCCGCGTCACCTCGGAGTACGCACCGGCCCTCCTCACATCCCGGGAGTACGTCTCAACATGGCTGTGTCCACGACACGTCACGACATCCGCAATGTCGCCATCGTCGCCCACGTCGACCACGGCAAGACGACCATCGTCGACGGCATGCTGAAGCAGGCCGGAGCGTTCGCCGCCCACCAGCTCGAGCAGGTCGACGACCGGGTCATGGACTCGAACGACCTGGAGCGTGAGAAGGGCATCACGATCCTCGCCAAGAACACGGCGGTCAAGTACCACCCGAAGGACGGCGGGGACCCGATCACGATCAACATCATCGACACCCCCGGCCACGCCGACTTCGGCGGCGAGGTCGAGCGCGGTCTGTCGATGGTCGACGGTGTGGTGCTGCTCGTCGACGCCTCCGAGGGCCCGCTGCCGCAGACCCGCTTCGTGCTGCGCAAGGCGCTCCAGCAGCGGCTGCCCGTCATCCTGTGCATCAACAAGACGGACCGCCCCGACTCCCGCATCGACGAGGTCGTCAACGAGACGTACGACCTCTTCCTCGACCTGGACGCGGACGAGGAGCAGATCGAGTTCCCGATCGTCTACGCCTGCGGCCGTGACGGCATCGCCTCGCTGACCAAGCCGGAGAACGGCACGGTCCCCTCCGACTCCACCAGCCTGGAGCCGTTCTTCTCCACGATCCTGGAGCACATCCCGGCCCCGGTGTACGACGAGGACGCGCCGCTCCAGGCCCACGTCACCAACCTCGACGCCGACAACTTCCTCGGCCGCATCGCGCTGCTCCGCGTCGAGCAGGGCGAGCTGCGCAAGGGCCAGACCGTGGCCTGGATCAAGCGCGACGGTTCGATCGGCAACGTGCGCATCACCGAGCTGATGATGACCGAGGCGCTGACCCGCAAGCCCGCCGAGAAGGCCGGTCCTGGCGACATCTGCGCCGTCGCCGGCATCCCCGACATCATGATCGGCGAGACGCTGGCCGACCCGGAGAACCCGATCGCGCTCCCGCTGATCACGGTGGACGAGCCCGCGATCTCCATGGTCATCGGCACCAACACCTCCCCGCTGGTCGGCCGCGGCGGCACCGGCAAGGGCGCCGACGCGAAGGCGGCCGTCAAGGACCGCAAGGTCACCGCCCGCCAGGTCAAGGACCGCCTCGACCGCGAGCTGATCGGCAACGTGTCGCTGCGCGTGCTGGACACCGAGCGCCCCGACGCCTGGGAGGTGCAGGGCCGCGGCGAGCTGGCGCTGGCCATCCTGGTCGAGCAGATGCGCCGCGAGGGCTACGAGCTGACCGTCGGCAAGCCCCAGGTCGTCACCAAGGACGTCGACGGCAAGGTCCACGAGCCCGTCGAGCGCATGACGATCGACGTGCCCGAGGAGCACATGGGCGCCGTCACCCAGCTGATGGGCGTCCGCAAGGGCCGGATGGACAACATGTCCAACCACGGCTCCGGCTGGGTGCGCATGGAGTTCGTCGTGCCCTCGCGCGGTCTGATCGGCTTCCGCACGGAGTTCCTCACCCAGACCCGCGGCACGGGCATCGGCCACTCCATCCACGAGGGCCACGAACCCTGGTTCGGCGCGCTCCAGACCCGCAACAACGGTTCGCTGGTCGCCGACCGCTCCGGTGCCGTCACCGCCTTCGCGATGACCAACCTCCAGGAGCGCGGCGTGCTGTTCGTGGACCCGGGCACCGAGGTGTACGAGGGCATGATCGTCGGTGAGAACTCCCGCTCCGACGACATGGACGTCAACATCACCAAGGAGAAGAAGCTCACCAACATGCGGTCGTCCTCGGCCGACTCGTTCGAGGCGATCGTCCCGCCGCGCAAGCTGTCGCTGGAGCAGTCCCTGGAGTTCTGCCGCGACGACGAGTGCGTCGAGGTGACCCCGGAGGCGGTCCGCATCCGCAAGGTCAGCCTGGACGCCCGCGACCGCGCCCGCGCGGCGAGCCGGGCGAAGCACGGCTGACCGCGGCGCGGCCCGCGGCCGTCGCCCGCTGTCGCGCCGGCCGGGTGCTCCTGGGGAGCACCCGGCCGTTTTGGCGCGTGTGCCCGCCGGGGGACAGAGGGAAAACCCTTCGAGACGGTGAGAAGTGGCGCGATGTGATCGAGTTCGCTCTACTCTGCTCACGTCGGACGTAGCCGTGCGCGCTGTCGTGAGCCGGGGCGAATGGTCCGGACGCTCACCGTCCGTCGGCGGGATCGAGCGGTGCGTGGGCAGGGTGAAGGACCCCCTGCACGCGCAGACTCTCATGGCAAGCGGATTTTCGATCCGCTACGTCCGGAATGCGGACAGCGTGAATCGATAAGTGTGTAACAAGTCCGTTTCGCAGGGATCTTTCTGCAAACGCTTTGTCCGGATTTTGGAAGATGTTCGCGCCAGGTGTGATCGAACCGAGACCTTAAGGGTGTGGTTCGACCCTTTGCTCATGGCAGATAGTTAGGCGCGTAGAGCTCGGTCATGGGTCGTGTGCTTCAGGTGCGCCGACCTACGAGCGCGGGGGGCACTTGACTTTCTCCGACGCTGGTGACGGCGGCGTGTCAGGTGCTCCCCCATGCGATGAACCATTGGACTCATGAGGAGGAACCCATGCGCGGTGCCAAGAGCGCCAAGTGGGTCGCGATAGCCGCGGTTGTGGCGCTGGGCGTGACCGCCTGTGGTAGTGGCGGCGGGGACAAGGGCAGTGACAGCAAGGCTGCGGTCGACCCCAACGGCAAGTTCTCCGTCGAGGTGGGTGAGCCGCAGAACCCCCTGCAGCCCGCCAACACCATGGAGTCCAACGGCAGCATCGTCATCAAGTCGCTCTTCTCCGGTCTCGTCGACTACGACGAGAGCGGAAAGATCGTCAATGTCAACGCCCAGTCCGTCGACTCCACGGACAACAAGACCTTCACGGTCAAGCTGAAGCCGGGCTGGAAGTTCCACGACGGCACCCCGGTCACCGCCGAGTCCTACGTCAAGGCGTGGAACTGGGCCGCGAACCCGGCCAACAAGCAGACCAACAGCTTCTGGTTCTCCGACATCCAGGGCTACGCCGACGTCGCGCCCGACAAGGGCAAGCCGAAGGCCACCGAGATGTCCGGTCTGAAGGTCGTCGACGACAACACCTTCACGATCACGCTCAGCAAGGCGCTTCCGTACTTCGTCTACAAGCTGGGCTACGAGGTCTTCGACCCGCTGCCGGAGTCCTTCTACAAGGACCCGAAGGCGGCCGGCGAGCACCCGATCGGCAACGGTCCCTACAAGTTCGTCAGCTGGGACCACAAGAAGCAGATCGAGGTCGCCAAGTTCGACGGCTACCAGGGTCCGAACAAGGCCAAGAACGGTGGTGTGCTCTTCAAGAACTACACCAACCTGGAGACGGCCTACGAGGACCTGAAGTCCGGCAACGTCGACGTCCTGCGTCAGATCGCGCCCAAGGACCTCCCGGTCTACAAGGCGGACCTCGGCGACCGCGCCGTGGACAAGGCGTACTCCGCGATCCAGACGATCGCCGTCGCCTACTACACGAAGCAGTGGAAGGACATCGACCCGAAGGTCATCCAGGGCCTGTCGATGGCGATCGACCGCGACACCATCACCAAGACGGTGCTCCAGGGCACCCGTGAGCCCGCCACCGGCTGGGTCGCCAAGGGCGTCCTCGGCTACCAGCCGAACGCCGCCGGCGACGTCACCAAGTACGACCCGGCCAAGGCCAAGCAGCTGATCCAGGAGGGCGGCGGCGTTCCCGGCAACGCCATCTCCATCCAGTACAACGCGGACGGCGGCCACAAGGAGTGGGTCGAGGCGGTCTGCAACTCCATCACCAAGGCCACCGGCGTCAAGTGCACCGGCGACTCGAAGGCCGACTTCCAGGCCGACCTGGACGCGCGTGACGCGCACCAGGTCAAGTCGCTGTACCGCTCCGGCTGGGTGCTGGACTACCCGTTCAACTCCAACTTCATCCGTGACCTGTTCGGCACCAAGTCGGACGGCAACCAGGGTGGCTTCTCCAACAAGACGATCGACGACGAGATCGCCGCTGCCGACAGCGCGGGCTCGCTGGAGGAGTCGGAGAAGAAGTACCAGGAGATCGAGAAGCAGCTCCCGAACTACATGCCGAGCATTCCGCTCTGGTACTACAAGGTCAACGCGGGCTACTCCGAGAACGTCAGCGGCGTCCAGTACGCCCAGGACGGTGACCCGATCCTGACCGGCGTTCAGGTCAAGAAGAAGTAACCACAAGCCCGTATCCCCGGGGCGTCGTCGCGTCCCGGGGAACGGCCGTGGCTGGGGGGCCCTTTCCGCGCGCATCGTTCACCGGTGCGCGGGGGAAGGGCCCGTCGGCTGCCGCTGTGACTGACATGGAGGCACGATGGGGCGCTACGTCGCACGACGACTGCTCCAGATGATCCCGGTGTTCATCGGGACGACTCTTCTGATTTTCCTCATGGTCTACGCCCTGCCCGGCGACCCCGTGCGAGGACTGTTCGGCGACAAGGGCGGAAGCCCCCAGGTGATCGCCGCGCTGAGACATGAGTACGGCCTGGACCAGCCGATCCTGGTGCAGTACTGGCACTACATGCGGGACATGATCCTGCACTTCGACTTCGGCACCCAGATCGCCAGTGGCCGGCCGGTGACGGACGTCCTCGGCGACGCGTTCCCCGTCACCCTCCGGTTGGCCTCGCTCGCTTTCCTCATCGAGGTCGTGCTCGGCCTCGCCCTCGGCATCCTCGCCGGACTGCGCGCGGGCCGTGCCACGGACACCGTGATCCTGCTGGTCACCCTGCTGCTGATCTCGGTCCCGGTGTTCGTCCTCGGCTACATCCTCAAGGTGGTCTTCGCGTTCAACCTGGGCTGGTTGCCGCCGAACGTCAATGACTCCACGAATCCCAACGAGTTGTTGATGCCGGCCATTGTGCTGGCGACCGCGTCACTCGCCTATGTGACCCGGCTCACCCGTACGTCGATCGCCGAGAACCTGCGCGCCGACTACATCCGCACCGCCATCGCCAAGGGCCTGCCGCGGAGGCGCGTCGTGGGTGTGCACCTCATGCGCAACTCGCTGATCCCCGTGATCACCTACCTCGGCACCGACATCGGTGCGCTCATGGGCGGCGCCGTCGTCACCGAGGGCCTGTTCAACATCCAGGGCATCGGCGGCACGATCTACCAGTCGATCGTGCGGCGCGAGGGCACCACCCTCGTCGGCCTCGTCACCGTCCTGGTGCTCGTGTACCTGCTCGCCAACCTGCTGGTCGACCTGCTCTACGCGGTCCTTGACCCGAGGATTCGCTATGCCTGACGTGACCAAGACCGACCTCAAGGAAGCCGTGGCGTCCGGTCCCCAGGCCGCGGTGACCCTTCCCGGGCCCAAGCCGGAGAAGACCCGCAGCCTCTGGGGCGACGCCTGGCAGGACCTGCGACGCAGCTGGATCTTCATCGTCTCCGCGGTGCTGATCCTGTTCCTGCTGGCGATCACCTTCTTCCCCGGCTGGTTCACCAGTGCGGACCCGACCTCGGGCGACCTGGCCAAGCACTTCCTCCAGAAGCCCAAGCTCGGCAACGTCTTCTCCCCGGACTGGCTCGGCTACGACCAGCAGGGCCGCAGTGTCTACGCGCGTGTCGTCTACGGCACCCGGGCCTCCGTCGCGGTGGGCTTCGGCACCACCGTCGCGGTGACCGTCGTGGGCGGCCTGGTCGGCATGATCGCCGGTTACTTCGGCGGCATCGTCGACTCGGTGCTGTCGCGGCTGACCGACATCTTCTTCGGCATCCCGTTCCTGCTCGGCACCATGGTCGTGCTCAACTCCTTCCAGGACCGCACGACCTGGGTCGTCATCGGGGCGCTGAGCTTCTTCGGCTGGACGCAGATCGCCCGTGTCATGCGCGGCGCGGTGATCACCACCAAGCAGGCCGACTACGTGCACGCCGCCCAGGCCCTGGGCGCGAGCACCCCGCGCATCATGTTCCGGCACATCCTGCCGAACACCCTGGCTCCCGTGATCGTCGTGGCGACCATCTCGCTCGGCATCTACATCGCCGCCGAGGCGACCCTGTCCTACCTGGGTCTGGGCCTCAACGGCGTGTCGTGGGGCAATGACATCTCGGACGGCGGCAACCAGATCCGGGTGGCGCAGTGGATCATGCTCTACCCGTCGATCATGCTCATCATCACGGTGCTGGCGTTCATCATGCTCGGTGAGGCCGTCCGCAACGCCCTCGACCCGAAGATGCGCTGAGGGAGGCGTACACGTGACCATCATCGACGAAGTCGTCCCCGTGCCGTCGCCCCGTGAGGGCGGAGAGGGCGACGTACCCCTGCTCGACGTGCGTGACCTGCACGTGGAGTTCCACACCCGCGAGGGTGTCGTCAAGGCCGTCAACGGCGTGAACTACAGCGTCCGCGCGGGCGAGACGCTGGCCGTGCTCGGCGAGTCCGGCTCCGGCAAGTCCGTGACGGCCCAGGCCGTCATGGGCATCCTGGACATGCCCCCGGCGAGGATCCCGCAGGGCGAGATCCTGTTCCGCGGCCAGGACATGCTGAAGATGTCCGGCGAGGAGCGCCGCAAGATCCGCGGCAGCCGCATCGCCATGATCTTCCAGGACGCGCTCAGCTCGCTCAACCCGGTGCTGTCCGTCGGCTACCAGCTCGGCGAGATGTTCCGCGTTCACCAGGGCCTCTCCAAGAAGGAGGCCAAGGCGAAGGCCATCGAGCTGATGGACCGGGTGAAGATCCCGGCCGCGGCGGCCCGCGTCAACGACTACCCGCACCAGTTCTCGGGCGGTATGCGCCAGCGCATCATGATCGCCATGGCGCTGGCCCTGGAGCCGGACCTGATCATCGCCGACGAGCCGACGACGGCCCTCGACGTGACCGTCCAGGCCCAGGTGATGGACCTGCTCGCGGAACTGCAGCGCGAGTACAACATGGGTCTGATCCTGATCACCCACGACCTCGGCGTGGTCGCCGACGTCGCGGACAAGATCGCGGTGATGTACGCGGGACGGATCGTGGAGCGTGCCCCCGTCCACGAGCTGTACAAGCGTCCGGCGCACCCGTACACCCGCGGTCTGCTGGACTCGATCCCGCGCCTGGACCAGAAGGGCCAGGAGCTCTACGCGATCAAGGGTCTGCCGCCCAACCTGCTGCGTATCCCCGGCGGTTGCGCGTTCAACCCGCGTTGCCCGAAGGCCCAGGACATCTGCCACGAGCAGGTCCCGGCGCTGCTGCCGATCTCCGAGAAGGACGGCACCGAACTGGTCGGCCGCGCTTCGGCGTGCCACTTCTGGAAGGAGACGATCCATGGCTGAGCTCAGCAAGAACGACGAGCCGCAGGACGCCACGCCGAACGTCTCCGAGGTGGACGTGGTCGACGCCCACAGCGAGGACGAGGCCGTCACCGTGATCGAGTCGCCCGTCGAACGGGGCGAACCGATCCTTCAGGTGCGCAACCTGATGAAGCACTTCCCGCTCACCCAGGGCATCCTGTTCAAGAAGCAGATCGGCGCCGTCAAGGCCGTCGACGGAGTCTCCTTCGACCTGCACCAGGGCGAGACCCTGGGCATCGTGGGCGAGTCGGGCTGCGGCAAGTCCACCGTCGCCAAGCTGCTGATGAACCTGGAGCGGGCGACCGCCGGCGAGATCTTCTACAAGGGCCAGGACATCACCCGGCTGTCGGGGCGGGCCCTGAAGGCGGTGCGCCGCAACATCCAGATGGTGTTCCAGGACCCGTACACCTCGCTCAACCCGCGGATGACGGTCGGCGACATCATCGGCGAGCCCTTCGACATCCACCCCGAGGTGGCTCCCAAGGGCGACCGGCGCAAGCGGGTGCAGGAGCTGCTGGACGTCGTCGGTCTCAACCCGGAGTACATCAACCGGTACCCGCACCAGTTCTCGGGCGGGCAGCGCCAGCGCATCGGCATCGCCCGCGGCCTCGCGCTCAACCCCGAGATCATCATCTGCGACGAGCCGGTCTCCGCGCTGGACGTGTCGGTCCAGGCCCAGGTGATCAACCTGATGGAGCGACTCCAGGACGAGTTCAACCTGTCCTACATCTTCATCGCGCACGACCTGTCGATCGTGCGGCACATCTCGGACCGGGTCGGGGTCATGTACCTCGGCAAGATCGCCGAGATCGGCAGCGACGAGCAGATCTACGACCATCCGACGCACCCGTACACCCAGGCGCTGCTGTCCGCGGTGCCCGTGCCGGACCCCGAGGCCCGCGAGAACCGCGAGCGGATCATCCTCACCGGCGACGTCCCGTCCCCGGCCAACCCGCCGTCGGGCTGCCGCTTCCGCACCCGCTGCTGGAAGGCGCAGGACAAGTGCGCGCAGGAGGTTCCCCTCCTCGCGGTGCCCGAGCGTTTCCAGGGCACGGACTCGCCGGCGGCCCACGAGTCGGCCTGCCACTTCGCCGAGGAGAAGGACATCGTCCACGCGGCCTGACGGCCACCGTCCGGCCTCCGGTTCCCCGTGCCCCGAAGGGGCGCGGGGAACACGTGCGACCAGCCACGACGGACCCGCGGCTGCCCACGACCCGCTCTCCTGAGCCCGGACAGGGAGCGCGCGTCCGACGGCCGCGGGGCTCAGTCCGCGGGCCTTGCATGAGCCCAGTGGCAGGCGACCTGCGGTTCGTTCCCGCCGTGCAGGATCTCCGGGTCCTCCGTGCGGCAGCGGTCGGCGACGCCCGCCCGCTCGGCCCCGCCGTCGGCCAGCACCGGGCAACGGGCGCGGAAGCGGCAGCCGGACGGGATACGGGACGGGTCCGGAGGCTCCCCCGACAGGACCACGGGGTCGCCCGGGGCGTCCGGCAGGACCGACAGCAGGGCCTGGGTGTACGGATGCCGGGGCGAGGTCAGGACCTCTTCCACCGGGCCCGTCTCCACGATCCGCCCCAGGTACATCACGGCGACCCGGTCGGCGACGTTCCAGGCCAGTCCCAGGTCATGGGTCACCACCAGCGCGGCCAGCCCCAGATCGGCGCGCAGCCGCAGCAGCAGGCCCAGGATCTCGCCCCGCACGGAGGCGTCGAGCGACGCCACCGGCTCGTCGGCGACGAGGAGTTCGGGCGCCAGGACGAGCGCTCCCGCGATGACCACGCGCTGCCGCTGTCCGCCGGAGAGCTCGTGCGGACGACGGAGGAAGAACCGCTCGGGCGGCCGCAGCCCCGCCCGCGACAGCGCCTCGGCGACGGCCGTCCGCTCGTCCCCGGGGTGCCCGTGGATCCGCAGCCCCTCGGCCACCGCCTCGTAGACGGTGTGCCGGGGGTTCAGCGACCCGCTGGGGTCCTGGAGGACCAGCTGGACCCGCCGCCGGTACGCCTTGAGCGCCTTCGACGCGTACTCCAGCGGTTTCCCGTCGAACCGCACCTGACCCGAGACGGGCCGCACGAGGCCCAGCAGCGCCCGCGCGAGCGTCGTCTTGCCGCAGCCCGACTCGCCCACCAGGGCCACGATCTCCCCGGCCCGGATGCCGAGTTCGACCCCGTCCACGGCCCGCGCCGCGGGCGCCCCGCGGCGGCCGGGGAACGTCACGCGCAGTCCCCGCGCGTCGAGCAGGGGCGTGGGCGGTGGCGTGGTGGTCATGCCGTGCTCCTCGTGTCCTGCGCGCCCGCGCCCTGGCCGGGAACGTCCGCCGCGACGTGCACACAGGCGGCCCGCCGCGCCCCGGCCGTCCCGCGCAGTGCCTGGTCCTCCGTGGTGCAGCTCTCCAACGCGACCGGGCAGCGCGGGTGGAAGGCGCAGCCGGAGGGCAGCGCGGCCGGATCGGGTGGATCCCCGGCGAGTCCCCGGGGCGCGAACCGGGAGGCGGGGTCGCCGATGTGGGGGAACGCCCCGGACAGGGCCCGGGCGTAGGGGTGCAGGGCGTCCTCGTGGACCGCACGGGCCGGGCCCTCCTCGACCACCCGGCCCGCGTACATCACGGCCAGCCGGTCGCAGGTGTCGGCCAGGACCGCGAGATCGTGGCTGATCATGATCAGGGCCAGGTCCTGGTCGGTGACGAGCCGTTGGATCAGCGTGAGGATCTGTGCCTGGATCATCGCGTCCAGCGCGGTCGTCGGTTCGTCGGCGACGACCAGCTGGGGATCGCAGGCCAGCGCCATGGCGATCATGACGCGTTGCCGCTGTCCGCCGGAGAGTTCGTGCGGGTACGCCGCCGCCCGTGCCGCGGGCAGCCCCACCTGTTCCAGGAGCTCGCCCGTCCGGCGCTTGGCCGCGGCGGCGCTCGCCCGGCCGTGCAGCAGGATCGGCTCGGCGATCTGGTCACCGACGCGGTGCACCGGGTTGAGCGAGTGCATGGCGCCCTGGAAGACGATGGAGGCGCCGGCCCAGCGCACCGCCCGCACCCGCCCCCAGCGCATCGTGAGCACGTCCTCGCCGTCGAGCAGGACCTCCCCGCTCACCCGTGTCCCGGCGGGCAGCAGCCGCAGCAGCGCGAGCGCCAGCGTGGACTTGCCGCAGCCGGACTCGCCCGCGATCCCGAGCTTCTGCCCCGCGGCCACCGACAGGTCCACCCCGCGCACGGCGGCGGCCCCGCCGGGATAGGTCACCCGCAGGTCCCGGACCTCCAGGAGCGTCACCGGGTCACCCCCCTCCTGGGATCGAGCACGGACTCCACGGCCCGCCCGCAGAGCGTGAAAGCCAGCGCGACCAGGGCGATCGCGACACCGGGCGGCACCAGGTACCACCAGTCGCCGGCACTGACCGCGCCCGCCTCGCGCGCGTCCTGGAGCAGTCCGCCCCAGGAGACCACCGTCGGGTCGCTGAGGCCGACGAAGGCCAGGGTCGCCTCCGCCAGGATCGACGAGGAGACCATCAGCGTGGTCTGCGCCAGCACGAGCGGCATCACGTTGGGCAGCACGTGCCGGGTCATCACGTGCCAGTGGCCGCCGCCGAGCGCCCTGGCCCGCTCGATGTACGGCCGGGACTCCACCGCGAGCGTCTGGGCCCGCACCAGCCGGGCGGTCGTCGGCCAGGTGGTGACGCCGATCGCGAGGATCACCGTGTTCAGGGAGCGGGACATGACGGTCGCCAGCGCGATGGCGAGGACCAGGGTCGGCATCACCAGGAACCAGTCCGTGACCCGCATCAGCACGGTTCCCCAGGCGCCCCGGAAGTGCCCGGCGGTGATGCCGACCACGGCGCCGATCGCCACCGACAGGACGGCCGCGAGCAGCCCGACCAGCAGGGAGACACGCGAGCCCCAGACCACCAGACCCAGCAGATCGCGTCCGAACCGGTCGGTGCCGAGCGGGAATTCACCGCTCGGCGACTCCAGCGGACTGCCGGGTGCGTCGGTCACCCCGGCCACGTCGGAGCCGACCGTGAGCGGCGCGGTCAGCGCGACGAGCGCGAACAGCACCAGGGCGGCCAGCCCGGCGAGGCCGGCCCGGTGCGTGCGGTAGAGCTGCCAGAACCGGGTCGCCGAGCCGCGGCGCCGCTGCCAGGCGAGTGCCCGCCGTCCGGGCTGCCGGGTGACCTCGGTGCTCATCGGCCCACCCGGGGGTCGAGCAGCGGATAGACCAGGTCCGCCAGTGTGTTCATGACGATCACCGCCGCGGCGAAGAAGAGGAACAGGCCCTGCACCAGAGGCAGGTCGGGAACGCTGAGCGCCTGGTAGAAGAGTCCGCCGAGACCCGGCCAGGAGAACACCGTCTCGACCAGGATCACGCCCGCGACGGTCCGGCCGAGGTTGACGAAGACGAGGGTGACGGTGGGCAGCAGCGCGTTGGGCACGGCGTGCCGGCGCCGTACCAGGTCGTCCCTGAGGCCCTTGGCCCGTGCGGTGGTCAGATAGTCGCTGCCCATCTCGTCGAGCAGTGCGGAGCGGGCGACCAGCAGGGTCTGCCCGTACTCGACGGCGACGAGGGTGATCACGGGCAGGACGAGGTGGCGGGCGACGTCCAGGACGTAGGCGAGTCCTTCCTTTCCGCCGGACTCCATGCCGCCGGTCGGGAACAGCCCGGGGACGGGGCCGAGGCCCACCGAGAACACCACGATGAGCAGCAGGCCGAGCCAGAACGAGGGGACCGAGTACAGGGTCAGCGCCAGTCCGGTGTGCAGCCGGTCGCCGAGGCGCCCGTGCCGCCAGGCCGAGCGGGTGCCGAGGTACATGCCGAGCAGGGTGTAGAGCACGAACGCGGTGCCGGTCAGCAGCAGGGTGTTGGGCAGGGCCTCGGAGATCTTGTCGACGACCGGGGCGCGGAACTGGTACGAGGTGCCCAGATCGCCCGTGAGGGCCTTGCCGCAGTAGTCCGTGAACTGCTCCCACACCGGCAGATCGAGCCCGAACTCGCGCCGGTACTCGGCGAGTTGGCGGGCCGAGACCGGGCGTCCGCCCGTCATGGTCCGCACCGGGTCGCCCGGGATCAGCCGGAACAGGAAGAAGCCGGTGACGAGGACGGCGAGCAGGGAGACGAGGGCGCCCCCCAGCTTCCCCGCGCCGTACCTGACGTACCCGGCCCAGGCGCCGGCGCGCGCTCCCCGGAGCGCGGGCCCGGGGAGCGGGTCCGCGGCCCCGGTCGGCGGCCGGGCGGTCTCAGCCGTCATGACGGCCCTCCCGGCGGAGGGTGGGGAGCGGTCGGTCGGTGGTGTCCATCGGCTACTCGCGGTCGTCTGCGGTGGCGCCTCGGCGCCGCGCGAACAGGAAGCCCGCTCCGGCGAGGACCACGACGCCCGCGACGACACCGACGACCACGCCCGTCGAGCCGCCACCGCCGGAGGACCCGGAGTCGGCCGGGACCGCGGACCACCAGCTCCAGTAGCCGTCCTGGCCGTAGAGGTTGCCGGCGGCGCTGGGCATGGTCCGGATCGACTTGATCTGGTCGGTGCGGTACGCCTCGACGGCGTTCGGGTACGCCATGACGTTCATGTACCCCAGGTCGTACAGCCGCGACTCCGCCTGCTTCACCAGCTCCGCCCGCCGGCCGGGGTCGTACTCCGCGAGCTGCTTCGCGTACAGCTCGTCGTACGTCCTGTCGCAGATGAAGTTGTCCGTGGCCCCGGTGTCCTTCGGGGTGGCGGGGAGCGCCGCGCAGGTGTGGATGGACAGGACGAAGTCCGGGTCCGGATTGACGGACCAGCCGTCGAACGCGAGGTCGTACTTGCCCGCGAGCCAGGGGTCGGTGACGTTGTCGAGGCAGTCGAGCGTCATGCCGATGCCGAGCTTGCCCCACCACTCCTGGAGGTACTGACCGACGGCCTTGTCGTTCGGGTCGGTGGCGTGGCACAGGACGCGGTACTTCAGCGGTCTGCCGTCCTTGCCGACCCTTCGCCCGTCGCCGTTCTTCTTGTAGCCCGCCTGGTCGAGCAGCCGGCCCGCCGCCACCGGGTCGTAGGCGAGCCGCTGGTCCGCGGACGGTTTCCAGAAGTACGTGGAGAAGCGCGGCGGGATGTAGCCCTGCCCTTCGACCGCGTGCCCCTGGAAGACCTTGTCGATGACGGTCCTGCGGTCGATCGCCATGAACAGGGCGTGCCGCACCCGCTGGTCCAGCAGGGAGGGGTCGCCGTCACCGAACTTCTGCCCGTTCCTCGCCCGCGCGCCCGGGTTGGTGGCGAGGGCGTAGAAGCGGCGGCCGGGCCCTTCGTTGACGTGGATGTCCTTCTCGCCCTTGAGCGAGGCGGCCTGGGCCGGGGTCAGGGAGGGCGAGCCGGCGACGAAGGACACCTCGCCCTTGCGCAGCGCGGCCACCGCGGCGTCCTGGTCCTTGTAGTACTTGAAGACCAGCTCGTCGAACTTGGGGGCTCCGCGCCAGAAGGACTTGTTGGACTTCAGCCGTACGTAGCTGTCGGGCTTGTAGTCGGTCAGGACGTACGGCCCGTCGCCCACGATGGGGAACTTCTTGTCGTTGTTGAACTTCGAGAAGTCCGTGACGTCCTTCCAGACGTGCTCGGGCACGATCGGTACGTCCAGGGCGGTCATCGTGGCCTGCGGCTGCTTCAGCCGCACCACCAGCTCGGTGGGGCTCGGGGCCGTCACCTCGCGGAAGTTGGCGACGAAGCTGCCGTTCGCGGTGGCGGCCGCCTGGTCGCTCATCATCTTGTTGAAGGTCCATGCCGCGTCGCGCGCGGTCACGGGCTGCCCGTCCGACCACTTCGCGCCGGAACGGATGGTGTACGTCCAGGTGAGCTTGTCCGCGGACGACGTCCACTTGGTGGCCAGACCGGGGACCGGGTGGGCGTCCCCGGGGTCGTAGTCGGTGAGGTACTCGTACGTCAGCCGCAGCACGCTGGTGCTGAGCAGGCGTACCGCGAGGAAGGGGCTGAGCGAGTCGACGCTCTGCGCGACGGCGACGGTGAGGACCTTGTCGGCGGGGGCCGCCTCGGCTCGCGAGGGCGCCGGATCGAGGGGGGTGGCGAGGGCCGCCGAGAGCGTCACGGCGAGGGCGCCGGCAGCGGCGACGAGCCGGGGCGCACGGTTTCGCGGGATTCTCGGGAGTGAACGACTTCTACCGTGCTGATCTTGCCTGCTCATGAATCGTGACCTCGCGTCATCGCTCGCACAGGGACAGCTTGTTCGGACGTCGTACGGGTTTTGCCTGGTGACGCCGGGCGGGTGATGAGTGTGTCTATCAGCGGGGGTCCGCGCACGTCAACGGCGCGCGAGAAGCGGGCGTGGCCTGCGAAAACGGCGAGTTGATGTTCCGAGATGCAAACATTGGTCTAGACCGGTGAAGGTGGGCTGGTGGAACGCCGGCGCCGCCGCGGCCCGTGTCAGCCGTCGACGGCCGCTGTGGCGACGGTGACGATCTCGCCGCTGGCCTGCGTCAACGGTCCCCGCTCCCAGTCGCCGTACTGCTCGAGGACCCGCAGCCCGGCCCGCCCCAGGACGAGCGACAGGCGGTCGGGGTCCGGGAAGTGCAAGGTGGAGCGGCTGATTCGCGGGCGCGGCCAGATCTCGCTCTCGAAGGTCTCCTTGACGGTCACGCGGTGTCCGGCCGGAGTGCCGTCGACCTCCCGGCGCACCTTCACGGCGCGGCCCTCGGGGTCGGTGACGGTGCGGACGTCGTCGGACGTCCAGCGGGTCCAGGGACGGCCCGCCGGGTGCCTGGTCTCGAACACGAACCGCCCGCCGGGCGCCAGGGCCGACCGGACGGCGGTCAGTGCCTCGTGCAGCTCGTCGTCGTGGGCGAACACCTGGAAGGCGTGGCCGGTCATCACGACCAGGTCGAATTCGCCGTCCCACAGCCGTGTCCCCAGGTCGCCGAGCACCCAGCTCACGTCCGGTTCGCGGTGCCGGGCCTGGATGAGCATCGCGGCGGCCGGATCGAGACCGGTGAGCGTGCCCTCGTGGCCCTCCCGGCGGGCCCGGGCCAGCAACTGGCCGGTGCCGCAGCCGACGTCGAGCACCGACCGGGCGGACATCACCAGGTCGAGGTAGAAGTCGTCGCCGGGTCCCCAGGGATTGAGGGCGTCGTACAGCGAGGCGAGGGAAAGATCCACGAACGAGCGGTCGACCATCGCGGCAGTGTGCCACACGCGGATGAACCGAACGGCACGTTCGGCCTTCTTACTGGCCTTGTGCGCAAGGCAGTTGACCCTCCGTGAGATCTCCCGCGCGGTGTGCGCCGGTGCGCCCGGACGGTGATCCTCCGTCGGCCGTGTGCGGCCCCGCCCCGCTCGTCCGCCGCACCGGCGGGCCGCGCTCCGTCCCCCGGTTGAGCGCATCCGGATGAATCGTTTCCTCGGGACGCCCCCGGATGGGTGGTGCGTGCATGCGTTTTATGGCGATTGGCCGGATATTGACCGTTAACGGATCGGTATTCACGGAGGAGGCACGCCATGCGTGGAGCCAGGAACGCCCGACGGGCCGCCGTCGCGGCGGCGGTGGCGCTGGCGGCGACGGCCTGCGGCGGTGGGGGCGGGGGCACGGGCGGGAGCGCCGTGCTCAGTTCCTCCTGGGGCGACCCGCAGAACCCGCTGGAGCCGTCGAACACCAACGAGGTGCAGGGCGGCAAGGTCCTCGACATGATCTTCCGCGGCCTCAAGCGCTACAACCCGAAGACCGGCGCGGCCGAGAACATGCTCGCCGAGAGGATCGACACCACGGACTCGCAGAACTACACCGTCACGATCAAGGACGGCTGGACCTTCAGCAACGGCGAGAAGGTCACCGCCGAGTCCTTCGTGGACGCCTGGAACTACGGCGCGAGCCTGCGGAACAACCAGAAGAACGCCTACTTCTTCGGCTACATCGACGGCTACGACAAGGTCCACCCGGAGGGCGGCTCGCAGACCGCCGAGAAGCTCGACGGCCTCGAGGTCGTCGACGACCACACCTTCACCGTCAGGCTCAACCAGAAGTTCTCCGGCTTCCCCGACACCCTCGGCTACGCCGCCTTCGCCCCGCTGCCGCAGTCCTTCTTCACCGACCACGCCGGCTGGCTCGCCAAGCCCGTGGGCAACGGGCCGTACGCCGTCCAGTCGTACGCCAAGGGCGCCCAGATGGAGCTGCGCACCTGGGACGCCTACCCCGGCCAGGACAAGGCCCGCAACGGCGGCGTGACCCTCAAGGTCTACACCGACAACAACACCGCCTACACCGACCTCATGGCCGGCAACCTCGACCTGGTCGACGACGTGCCCGCCGCCCAGCTCAAGAACGTCGGGAGCGACCTCGGCGACCGCTACATCAACACCCCGGCCGGCATCATCCAGACCCTCGCCTTCCCGTTCTACGACCCGGCCTGGAACAGGAGCGGCTCCGAGAAGGTCCGCACGGGCCTGTCCATGGCGATCGACCGCAAGCAGATCACCGACACGATCTTCCAGCAGACCCGCACCCCCGCCACCGACTGGACCTCACCGGTGCTCGGCGTCGACGGCGGCTTCAAGGAGGGACTGTGCGGCCACGCCTGCGACTACGACCCCGCCGGGGCCAAGAAGCTGATCCAGGAGGGCGGCGGCATTCCCGGCGGACAGGTCAAGATCACGTACAACGCGGACACCGGCTCCCACAAGCAGTGGGTGGACGCCGTGTGCAACTCCATCAACAACGCCCTCGGCGACGACCACGCCTGCGTCGGCAACCCGGTCGGCACCTTCGCCGACTTCCGCAACCAGATCGGCCGCCACAAGATGAGCGGCCCGTTCCGGGCGGGCTGGCAGATGGACTACCCGCTCATCCAGAACTTCCTCCAGCCGCTCTACTACACGGGTGCCTCCTCCAACGACGGCCAGTGGTCGAACGAGGACTTCGACGAGCTCGTCGACCGGGCCAACGCCGAGACCGACACCGCCCGGTCGGTCAAGACCTTCCAGCAGGCCGAGGAGGTCGTCCGCGACAACATGGCCGCCATCCCGCTCTGGTACCAGAACGGCAGCGCGGGCTACTCGCAGCGGCTCTCGAACGTGGCGCTGAACCCCTTCAGCGTCCCGGTCTACAACGAGATCAAGGTCGGCTGAACCGCGATGGGACGCTACGTCGTCCGGCGGCTGCTCCAGATGATCCCGGTGTTCGTCGGGGCCACGCTGCTGATCTTCCTGATGGTCAACGTCATGGGCGACCCCATCGCGGGACTGTGCGGCGAGCGGCAGTGCGACCCCGCCACCGCCGCCCAGCTCAAGAAGGAGTTCGGCCTCGACAAGCCGGTGTGGCAGCAATACCTCACCTACATGGGGAACGTCTTCACCGGCGACTTCGGCACGGCGTTCAACGGCCAGCCCGTCACCGAGCTGATGGCCACCGCGTTCCCCGTGACCGTACGGCTGACGATCGTCGCGATCCTCTTCGAGGTCGTCGTCGGCATCACCCTGGGCGTGCTCACCGGGCTGCGCCGCGGCCGGCCGGTCGACACCGGGGTCCTGGTGCTCACCCTGGTCGTCATCTCGGTGCCCGTCTTCGTCACCGGCCTGGTGCTCCAGCTGCTGCTCGGCGTCGAGTGGCAGTGGATCCAGCCGTCGGTGTCCGCCGACGCCGCGTTCGGCGAGCTGATCGTGCCGGGCCTGGTCCTCGCCTCCGTGTCGCTCGCCTACGTCACCCGGCTGACCCGCACCTCCATCGCCGAGAACAAGCGCTCCGACTACGTCCGCACCGCGATCGCCAAGGGGCTGCCCCGGCACCGCGTCATCACCCGGCACCTGCTGCGCAACTCGCTCATCCCCGTCGTCACCTTCATCGGCACCGACATCGGGGCCCTGATGGGCGGGGCCATCGTCACCGAGCGGATCTTCAACATCCACGGCGTGGGCTACCAGCTCTACCAGGGCATCCTGCGCCAGAACACCCAGACCGTCGTCGGCTTCGTGACCGTCCTCGTCCTCGTCTTCCTGGTGGCCAACCTGCTCGTCGACCTCCTCTACGCCGTACTCGACCCGAGGATCCGCTATGCCTGAGCAGCCGTTCGAGCCCGACAGCGCCATCGCCGGCACCGGGGCCGGCGGCGCGATGGACCTCGCGACCAGCGAGGCGGAGACCCTGGAGAAGGTCCCCGGCGGTCCCCTCGGCACCGGCCCGCAGGGGAAGCCCCGCTCCCTGTGGTCCGACGCCTGGCGCGACCTGCGCCGCAACCCGGTCTTCCTCGTCTCCGCCCTCGTCATCCTCTTCCTCGTCGTGATCTCCCTGTGGCCCTCGCTGATCGCCTCCGGCAACCCCCTCTCGTGCAACCTCGCCAAGGCCCAGGAGGGCTCCCAACCCGGCCACCCCTTCGGATTCGACGGACAGGGCTGCGACGTCTACACCCGCACCGTGTACGGCGCCCGTACGTCGGTGACGGTCGGCGTCTGCGCCACGCTCGGGGTCGCGCTCCTCGGCTCGGTGCTCGGCGGGCTCGCCGGGTTCTTCGGGGGCCCGTGGGACTCCGTCCTCTCCCGGCTCACCGACGTGTTCTTCGCCATCCCGGTCGTCCTCGGCGGCCTGGTCCTGCTCTCCGTGGTCACCAGCAACACCGTCTGGCCCGTCATCGGCTTCATGGTGCTGCTGGGCTGGCCGCAGCTCTCCCGCATCGCCCGCGGCTCCGTCATCACGTCCAAGCAGCACGACTACGTGCAGGCCGCCCGCGCCCTGGGCGCCTCCCACTCCCGCATCCTGCTGCGGCACATCGCGCCCAACGCCGTCGCCCCGGTCATCGTCGTGGCGACCATCGCGCTCGGCACCTACATCTCGCTGGAGGCGACCCTGTCCTACCTCGGCGTCGGCCTCAAGCCGCCCAGCGTCTCCTGGGGCATCGACATCTCCGCCGCCTCGCCCTACATCCGCAACGCCCCGCACGCCCTGCTGTGGCCCTCGGGCGCGCTGGCGATCACCGTCCTGGCCTTCATCATGCTGGGCGACGCGGTGCGCGACGCCCTCGACCCGAAGCTGAGGTGAGCCGACGTGCTGCTCGAAGTGCGTGATCTGCACGTGGAGTTCCGCACCCGCGACGGTGTCGCCAAAGCCGTCAACGGGGTCACCTACGGAGTGGACGCGGGCGAGACCCTCGCCGTGCTCGGCGAGTCCGGCTCGGGCAAGTCCGTGACCGCGCAGGCCGTCATGGGCATCCTCGACATGCCGCCCGGCCGGATCACCGGAGGGGAGATCCTCTTCCAGGGGCAGGACCTGCTGAAGCTCAAGGAGGAGGAGCGGCGCAGGATCCGGGGCGCCGGGATGGCGATGATCTTCCAGGACGCGCTGTCCGCCCTCAACCCCGTGATCTCCGTGGGCGACCAGCTCGGCGAGATGTTCGTGGTGCACCGCGGGGCCTCCAGGAAGGAGGCGCGGGCCAGGGCGGTCGAGCTGATGGACCGGGTGCGCATCCCGGGCGCAGCCCAGCGGGTGCGCGACTACCCGCACCAGTTCTCCGGCGGCATGCGCCAGCGCATCATGATCGCCATGGCGCTGGCCCTGGAGCCCGCGCTCGTCATCGCCGACGAGCCCACCACCGCCCTCGACGTCACCGTCCAGGCCCAGGTCATGGATCTGCTCGCGGAGCTCCAGCGGGAGTACGCCATGGGGCTCGTCCTGATCACCCACGACCTCGGGGTGGTCGCCGACGTCGCCGACCGCATCGCCGTGATGTACGCGGGCCGGATCGTCGAACAGGCCCCGGTCCACGACATCTACAAGGCTCCCGCGCACCCCTACACCCGCGGTCTGCTCGACTCCATCCCGCGCCTGGACCAGAAGGGCCAGGAGCTGTACGCCATCAAGGGCCTGCCGCCCAACCTCATGGACATCCCGCCCGGCTGCGCCTTCCACCCCCGCTGCCCGCTGGCCCGGGACGTGTGCCGCACCGACGAGCCCCCACTGGCCGAGGTCGCCGAGGACCGCGCCAGCGCCTGCCACTTCTGGAGGGAGTGCCTCCATGACTGAGCCGATCCTGGAGGTCAGCGGACTCGTCAAGCACTACCCGCTCACCCGGGGCATCCTGTTCAAGAAGCAGGTCGGCGCCGTCAAGGCCGTCGACGGCGTCGACTTCACGCTGGACCGGGGCGAGACCCTGGGCATCGTGGGCGAGTCGGGCTGCGGCAAGTCCACCGTCGCGCGGCTGCTGTGCAACCTGGAGCGCCCGACGGACGGTTCGATCCGGTTCAAGGGCGAGGACATCACCCGGCTGTCGGGGCGGGCGTTGAAGGCGGTGCGCCGCAACATCCAGATGGTGTTCCAGGACCCGTACACCTCGCTCAACCCGCGGATGACGGTGGGCGACATCATCGGGGAGCCCTTCGAGATCCATCCCGAGGTGGCCCCGAAGGGCGACCGGCGCAGACGGGTGCGGGAACTGCTGGACGTCGTCGGTCTCAACCCGGAGTACATCAACCGGTACCCGCACCAGTTCTCGGGCGGGCAGCGCCAGCGCATCGGCATCGCCCGCGGCCTCGCGCTGCGGCCCGAGGTGATCGTCGCCGACGAGCCGGTCTCCGCGCTGGACGTGTCGGTCCAGGCCCAGGTGATCAACCTGATGGCGCGGCTCCAGGACGAGTTCGACCTGTCGTACGTGTTCATCGCGCACGACCTGTCGATCGTGCGGCACATCTCGGACCGGGTCGGGGTGATGTACCTGGGACGGATCGTGGAGATCGGCCGGGACGCCGAGATCTACGACCATCCCACGCACCCGTACACCCAGGCGCTGCTGTCCGCGGTGCCCGTGCCGGACCCCGAGGCCCGTGAGCACCGTGAGCGGATCATCCTCTCCGGCGACGTCCCGTCCCCGACGCAGGTGCCCTCCGGCTGCCGCTTCCGCACCCGCTGCTGGAAGGCGCGGGAGCGGTGCGCGCTGGAGGTGCCGGCGCTCGCCGTGCCCGCCGAGTTCCGGTTCACGACCGGGCCCGCGGCGCACGACTCGGCCTGCCACTTTGCGGAAGAGAAGCAGGTGGTGCCGGTGGAGGAGCAGGGCAACGGGCCGGGGTGACATGGCGCACCCCGGCCCGTTCACGGCACCCGCACGGCCGTACGTTGTTCAGCGTGGCGCGTCCGTATATCGGTACCGCTTCCGTGAAGTTGCCTGCGTGTTAACGCGATTGACGGTGTTTTGTCACGTTACGTGCAGGGCGCGCCTGAGGAAGTCGACCTGGAGCAGGAGCAGGTTCTCCGCGACCTGCTCCTGCGGGGTCATGTGGGTCACACCGGACAGCGGGAGCACCTGGTGCGGGCGTCCGGCCGCCAGCAGCGCCGAGGACAGGCGCAGGGTGTGGGCGGCCACCACGTTGTCGTCCGCCAGGCCGTGCACGATCATCAGCGGGCGCTGCGGCTCGGCCGGGTCGGACAGCCCGTCGTCGGTGACGAGCGAGCTGTGCGCGTACGCCCGCGGGTCCCGTCCGGGGTCGCCCAGGTACCGCTCGGTGTAGTGGGTGTCGTACAGTCGCCAGTCGGTGACCGGGGCGCCCGCGATGCCCGCGTGGAAGACGTCGGGGCGGCGCAGCACGGCGAGGGCGGCCAGCCAGCCGCCGTAGGACCAGCCGCGGATCGCCACCCGGGAGAGGTCCAGCGGATACCGCTCGGCGAGCGCGTGCAGCGCCTCCACTTGGTCGTCCAGGGAGACCGTGAAGTCCCCGTGGACCGCCTTCTCCCAGGCGGGGGAGCGGCCCGGCGTGCCCCGGCCGTCGGCGACGACCACCGCGAAGCCCTGGTCGGCGAACCACTGCGAGGTCAGGTGCGCGTTGTGCGCGGCGACCACCCGGGGGCCGTGCGGACCCCCGTAGGGGTCCAGCAAAACCGGCAGGGGTGTGTCGGTGTGGTAGTCCCGTGGCATGAGCACGGCGCACGGAATTCGGCGTGCGCCCCCCTCGGTGAGGACCACCCGGGGGGACAAACCGGGGTCTTCCCCGTACGACATGACAGTCGCCGTCGGTTTTCCGTCACGCAGGACCCGGGCCCGCGACCCCGGCCGGTCCAGGGTCGCGGAGACCAGGACGGTCACCGCGCCCGCCCGCACCGCCGAGTGCACCCCGGGCTCCTGGGACACGCGCTCGACACCGAGCTCGCTCACCCGGTAGACATGCACCTCACCGGTTTCGGCCGTCTCCGCCTCCTCACCCGCGGACGCCGAGACCAGCACGTCGTCGGAGGTGACGTCGAGCACCGCACGCACGTGCAACTGGGCTCCCGTCAGCGGACGTTCCCCCACCGCGAGCACCCGCGCACCACCCTCGTCGGCGATCCGCACCAGCTGTCCGGACGGGCTCCAGCAGGGCACTCCGGGGAAAAGTTCCAGCCATGTTGGATCTTCGTCCGCGTGCACCATCCGGGTCGTCCCGGTCTCCGGGTCCACGGCCAGGAACAGCTGGCTGCGCTGGTCCCGCGCCTGCACGAGCAGCAGCGGCGCACCCGCCTCTGACCAGTGCACTCGCGCCAGATACGGATAGCGTTCCCG
Source organism: Streptomyces sp. NPDC026672 (assembly GCF_040638185.1). Lineage (NCBI taxonomy): Bacteria > Bacillati > Actinomycetota > Actinomycetes > Kitasatosporales > Streptomycetaceae > Streptomyces > Streptomyces sp. NPDC026672. Next base: position 130,014 of record NZ_JBEZXS010000001.1, on the reverse strand, counting down.
GTCCCAGAGCACCTCCGTGCGCGACCCGTCCAGGCCGATCACGAACAGCCGCACCTCCGCGTTCGCGGTGCCCGCCGCCGGGTAGCCGACGTGGTGTGGCTCACGCTCCGGATGGGCGGGGTCGGCGATCCACCAGCGGCCCACCGGCGTGTCGTCCGTGCGCGCCACCAGCAGCCGGTCCGACTCCGGCGCCCACCAGAAGCCGCGGGCGCGCCCCATCTCCTCGGCCGCGACGAACTCGGCCAGCCCGTAGGCGACCCCGTCGGACTCCGGCTCGGCCAGCGGCCGGTCGCCGTCGCCCTCGGCGCCCACCACCCGCAGGGCGCCCCGCACGACGTACGCGACGTGCCGTCCGTCGGGTGCCGGGCGGGGGTCCAGGACCGGCCCCCCGACCGGGAGTTCACGTGCCGTGCCGACCCGCAGCTCGGCCGTGAAAAGCCGCCCTGACAAGGTGAAAGACGCCAATTCCACGGCCGTGTCGGTGGCATAGCCGACGATGCCGGCGCCGCCCTCGCGACTGCGCTCGCGGCGGGCCCGCTCCTCGGCGGAGAGGTGCTCCGCGGCGCCCCCGAGCAGGGCGCGCGGATCGGCCGCCACCCGCTCCGTGCCGTCCGTCACGTCCAGCACCCACAGGGAGTTGGCCCGGTCCGTGCCGGAGCCGGAGCGCAGGAACACGACACGGGAACCGTCGGGAGCGGCGGTGAACGCGCGCGGCACGCCGAGCGTGAACCGCTGGGTGCGGGCGTGCCGCCGGGGGAAGGAGTCGGGCTCGGTCGTCATGCCCCGACCATATTGGCCATGCGCCCCCTTGTGCGGCTGTGCGCCGCGCGATGCGCGAGCACGGATAGTTATGATCACTACCGCTGCGTGGGTATCAACCTGCTGGCAACCGTATGGATTTGCTGTACCGATCTACACCCCCCATAGTCCGAACCCCCCGAATCCCCGGGACATTTGGAGGTGAACCGCCGTGGCACTCTCGATTTCGGCGGTGGTGCTGCTGGCGATCATCGTCTTCCTGTTGATCAAGAAGTCAGGGCTGAAGGGCGGTCACGCGGCCGTCTGCATGCTCCTCGGCTTCTATCTCGCCTCCTCGACGGTCGCCCCCACCATCAGCGAACTCACGACCAACGTCGCCAGCATGATCGGCAGCATCAAGTTCTGACCCCGCTCCACCCCGTGCCGTGCGGCGCCCCCGGCGCCGCCTCGTAGGGTGGGACGCATGACGGAACTGCCAGACCGCCGTCTGCTCCTGGTGCACGCGCACCCGGACGACGAGTCGATCAACAACGGCGCGACCATGGCCAGGTACGCGGCCGAGGGTGCCCGGGTGACCCTGGTGACCTGCACCCTCGGCGAACGCGGCGAGGTCATCCCGCCGTCCCTGCGGCACCTGACCGGCGCCGCCCTGGGCGAGCACCGGCTGGGCGAGCTCACGGCCGCCACGCGCGCACTGGGCGTCACCGACGTCCGCCTCCTCGGCGGCGCCGGGCGCTACGGCGACTCCGGGATGAGGGGCCTGGCCGACAACAACGACCCGGGCTGCTTCTGGCGGGCCGACGTCGACGAGGCCGCGGGCCTGCTCGCCCGGATCGTCCTGGAGGTGCGCCCCCAGGTCCTCGTCACCTACGACGACAACGGCGGCTACGGCCACCCCGACCACATCCAGGCCCACCGCGTCGCCATGCGCGCCGTCGAGCTGGCCACCGAGGCCGGGCACCGGATCGCCAAGGTCTACTGGAACCGCGTCCCGCGCCCCGTCGCCGAGGCCGCCTTCGCCCGGCTCGCCGACGAGCTGCCCGGCCTCCCCTTCGCCAAGGCCGCCGCCGTGGACGATCTGCCCGGCGTGGTGGCCGCCGACCGGATCACCACCGCGGTCGACGGCGGCGCCCACGCGGCCGCCAAGGCCGCCGCGATGCGCGCCCACGCCACCCAGATCGAGGTGGCGGGCTCCTGCTTCGCGCTCTCCAACGAGCTCGCCCAGCCGCTGTTCACCACCGAGTACTACGAGCTGGTGAGCGGCGAGGCGCACGACGAGACCGATCTGTTCGCCGGTATCGGCACGACCGCCGGGGAGGCGTCATGAGTACGACCGGACGCGGTCCCGCGCTCGCCCAGCCGATGCAGCGCCCCTCCGCCGGGCGGATCGCCGCCCACGCCCTGCTGCTCGTGCTCGGCGGGGTCGTCGGGGCCACCGGTTCGCTGGTGCAAGCGGGCTGGTTCCCCGGCGGACTGCTGCTCGCCCTGGCGGGCGCGGCCGGCCTGTTCCTCGGCGGAGCACGCGCCATGGGCTCGCGCGCCGGGGCGGTCGCGCCGGTGGCCGGCTGGATGATCAGCGTGATCCTGCTCGTCGCCAACCGCCCCGAGGGAGACTTCCTGTTCGGCGCGGGAAGCGGCTCCTACCTCTTCCTGCTCGGCGGAATGGCCGTGGCTGTGATCTGTGCCACCCTCGGATCGGGCGGGCAACCGGGCGGCGACGGCGCCCGACTTGCCAAATGACGTACCACTTCGCCGTGGGGCACACGTGCACGTGCCGTGTGGGTTTCCACGGCGGTCGTGGGATACCGGTCAGAAGTGGCCAGTATGGTGGTGCGCGCCGCCGAGCCGCCCGCGCAAGGTCGTGACGGGCGGCGGAGCCAACCGGGAGAACCTGCCTTGAGTCGTGAAACTGACACTCCGTCCTCCGGGCCCAACGGGCGCGGCGGAGCCGCATACCCCTCGGGCACGCCGCCGTACGGAACCCCCATGGTTTCCGGCGACGGCACCGACGCGGGCCGCGCGGCCGCGCAGCCGGAGGAGCGCAAGACCGAGACCACGCTGACGACCCGTATCCGGATCAACATCCCCGGATCGCGGCCCATTCCGCCCGTGGTCGTCCGCACGCCCGTCGCCGACGCCGACGGCCCCGCCGCCGACGACACGGCCGCCGACGCGCAGCCCAAGCCCGCCCCCGCCGCCGCCCGCGCACCGGAGACGCCCGCCGAACCCGCCGCGCCCGCGGCCGAGGAGAAGGCGAACGACTGGTTCGCGCCCCGCAAGTCCGGCCCGGCCAAGGGCGGTCAGGGCGGCGCGGGCACCAACGGCGCGGGCATGGCCGGGACTTCGGCGCCCGGCGCCCCGCGGCCCGGTGCCGCGCCCGGCGCCCGGCCCGGCGCTCCCCGGCCCGGCGGTGTCGTCGGCTCCATGAGCGTCCCGGGCGGCGGCTCCCGCCCCGGCACCGGCGGCACCAACGGCGCGGGCCTGCCCGGCGGCGCCACCGGCGGCCCCGTCGCCCCCGGCCACGGCGGCGGCACCGGCTCCTTCGACGTCACCGAGGCACTCGCCGCGGGCCCCCTCGGCGGCAACGGCGCACGGCCCGGCGCCACCGGCGAGCACCGCCGCGACGACCTGCCGTACTTCACCGAGCCCGGCGGCGGCCACGACGGCGCCAGCGGCCAGGGCGGCCCCGGCGCTCCCGGCGGCCCGGGTGGCTTCGGCGGCCAGGGCGGCCCGGCCGGCCCCACCGGCGGCCCGGTCACCGGCGACGGCCCGATGGCGCCGCCCGCGACGGGCGACCGGGGCATGGAACCGGGCGAGCCCTTCGGCGCCCCGGCCGTGCCCGGCGCACCGGGCGGCCGCGGTCCCGGCGGCCCCGGCGCTCCCGGCCGGCGGCCCGGTCCCGGCGCAGTGCCCGGCGCGGGTCTCCCCGGCGGCGGCCTGAGCGACGACACCGCGGTCCTCACCCCGCAGAAGCAGGCCCCCGGACCGGGCACGCCCGGCTACGGCAACCCGGCCGACAACATCTCGGGCCAGACCGTCACCAGCGGCATCCCGGTCGTCACGCCCACCGGCGGCACGCCGTTCGCCGACGGCCCCACGGCGCACACGCCCCCGAAGCTGCCCGAGCCGACCCCGCAGAGCGCGCCCGCCTCGGCCAGGCCCAAGAAGAAGGGCCGCAGCAAGGTCGTCCTGCTCGTCGTCGGCCTGGTCGTCATCGGCGGCGGTGTCTACGGCGCCGGTCTGCTGATGAACCGCACCGACGTCCCCAAGGGCACCACCGTGCTCGGCATCGACATCGGCGGCGGCACCCGCGACGACGCGGTCAGGAAGCTCGACGACACCTTCGGCAACCGGGTCGGCAAGCCGCTGAAGCTGACGGTCGGCGGCAAGCCCCTCGACCTCGTGCCGGACAAGGCCGGGCTCCAGTTCGACTACCAGAGCACCGTCGCCGACGCCGCCACCAGCGACTACAACCCGGTCACCGTGATCGGCTCGCTGTTCGGCAGGCAGCGGGTCGTCGAGCCCGTCATGCCGGTCGACGAGGAGAAGCTCCAGGCCGCGCTCCAGACCGCGGGCGGCGGCTCCGGCTCCGGCTCGGTCACCGACGGCGGCATCACCTTCCAGTCCGGCAAGGCGGTCGCCGTCTACGGCAAGGCGGGCAAGGGCATCGACGCGGGCCAGGCGAGCCGCGCGGTCGCGGAGGCGTACCGGACGATGGTGGAGACGGGCACGGCGGCGCCGGTCGCCGTGCCGACGACCACCCGGCAGCCGACGGTCTCCAACGCCGAGGTCGACCGGGAGATGAAGGAGTTCGCGCAGCCCGCGATGTCGGCCAACGTCGTCGTGCGCACCGACGCCGCCCACTCCATCGAGTTCAGCCCGCAGAACTCCCTGTGGAAGTTCCTCAAGGTGAAGGCCGTCGACGGCAAGCTCGTCGACAGCCCCGACCTGAACGCGCTGAAGGAGCTGTACGGCCAGACCTTCGACGGTGTGCTCATCACCCGGGGCACCGGCCAGAAGACGGCCGTCACGCCCCAGGACGTGTACGGCGCCCTGCGGCAGGCCCTGCTCAGCACGACGAAGCGGGAAGGCGTGATCCCCACGGACGCGAACTAGCCGGTCCCGGCAGGGACTTGGGGGACCTGGGAGGGCACCCGGCATCGCCGGGTGCCCTCCGCGCGTCCTGGCGCCCCGTCACCCGGGGCACATGACATCTGTCATCCGGCAGTCAGGACCCACGGCACTGCCGGAGTCCGGCCCCGTCCGGCCAGCATGGGGCCATGACAACGACAGAGACGGCCACCGCGGCCCCGGCGGTGGGGTTCGACCAGGTGAGCAAGGTCTACGGGAGCGTGCGGGCCGTCGACGGCCTCTCGCTCCGGCTGCACCCGGGGGAGACCGTGGCGCTGCTCGGCCCGAACGGCGCCGGCAAGTCCACCACCCTCGACCTCCTCCTCGGCCTCAAACAGCCCGACAGCGGCACGGTCCGCGTCTTCGGCACCGGCCCCCGCGAGGCGATCGTCGCCGGCCGGGTGGGCGCCATGCTCCAGAGCGGCGGCCTGATGGACGAGGTCACCGTCGCCGAACTGGTCAAGCTGGCCTGCGCCCTGCATCCCAAGCCCTTCGCCCCCGCCGACGTGCTCGCCCGCGCCGGCGTCACACAGATCGCCGACCGCAAGGTCAACAAGCTCTCCGGCGGCCAGGCCCAGCGGGTCCGCTTCGCCCTCGCCACCGCGGGCGACAGCGACCTCATCGTCCTGGACGAACCCACCACCGGGATGGACGTCTCCGCCCGCCAGGCGTTCTGGGCGACCATGCGCGAACAGGCCGACCGGGGCCGCACGGTCCTGTTCGCCACCCACTACCTCGAAGAGGCCGACGCGATCGCGGACCGGGTGCTCGTCCTGCACCGCGGCCGGCTCCTCGCCGACGGCACCGCCGCCGAGATCAAGGCCAAGGCGGGCGCCCGCCGCATCTCCTTCGACCTGGAGGGGAGCATCGACGAGACGGCCCTGCGCGGCCTGCCCTTCCTCACCGCGCTCGCCGTGTCCGGGCCCACCGTCCGGATCCGCTCCACCGACGCCGACGCCACCGTGCACGCCCTCTACGGCCTCGGCCTCTACCCCCGCAACCTCGAAGTCGCCGGGCTCGGACTCGAGCAGGCGTTCGTCGCCCTCACCGAGGCCGAGGAGGCCAAGCAGTCGTGAACAGCCTGATCAAGCTCGAACTCACCCGCGCCCTGCGCAACCGCAAGTTCCTGTTCTTCTCGGTGATCTACCCCTCGGCCCTGTTCCTGCTCATCGCGGGCAACACCGACTCCACCGACACCGTCGACGGCACGGGGCTGACCCTGCCGACGTACATGATGGTCTCCATGGCCTCCTTCGGCGCGCTCACCGCCGTCCTGATGGGCAACAGCGAGCGCATCGCCAAGGAGCGCGAGAGCGGCTGGGTCAGGCAGCTGCGGCTGACCCCCCTGCCCGGACGCGGCTACGTCCTCGCCAAGACCGCGAGCGCGGCCGTCGTCAGCCTGCCGTCCATCGTGGTCGTCTTCGTCGTCGCCGCGGCCGTCAAGGACGTCCGCCTCGACGCCTGGCAGTGGCTCGCCCTCACCGGTGCCATCTGGGCCGGCAGCCTGGTCTTCGCCGCGCTCGGCGTCGCCCTCGGCTATCTCGCCAGCGGGGACGCCGTCCGCCCCATCACGATGATCACCTACTTCGGGCTCTCGATCCTCGGCGGCCTGTGGATGCCGACGACCACGTTCCCGCAGTGGCTCCAGGACATCGCCAGGTGGCTGCCCACCCACGCGTACGCCGCCCTGGGACGGGCCATCGAACAGAGCCGTGCCCCCGAGGCACAGGACGTCGCCGTCCTCGCCGTCTTCTTCGTCCTGTTCGCGGGCGGCGCGGCCTGGCTCTACCGGAAGGACACGCTGAAGGCGTGAGCACCGTGACGGACTCCCGGTCGGGGGAGGCACGACGGGAAGCGCTGATCCCCCTCGGGCTCGCCCCCCGCAACAACAACCGCGACCTCGTGCTGCGCAAGCTGGTGTGGATAGGCGTCTGGCTCGTCTTCCTCAGCTCACCGGTCCACGACCTCGCCACCGGCGACCACTCCGCGGCCGGCACCGCCGGCGGCTGGCTGGGCCTGACCGTGTTCGTCGGCGCCTATCTGGCGCTGGTCTTCCGCAACATGGGCTCGCCCTTCAGCCCGCGCGTCGTCGTCGGACTGCTTGTCCTCATGGGCGTCCTCGCGACCGTCCTCACCCTGACCCTGGGCTCGGCGTGGCTCGGCCTGTACTGCTACGTCTCCGTCGGCTGCGGGGCCACCCTGCCCCCGCGCGCCGCCTACTGGGCGGTCCCGGCGACCGGCGGACTGGTGCTGCTCGTCGGCTGGCGGGTGGACCTGGAGGAGGCCGGCAACCTCCTGCTGCTGGTGCTCCTCATCGGCTTCGCGATGACCGGCGTCGGACAGCTCGTCCGCACGACCGTCGAACTGCGCAAGGCCCGCGCCACCGTCGCCCAGCTCGCCGCCAACGAGGAGCGCCTGCGCCTCGCCCGCGACCTGCACGACCTGCTCGGGCACTCGCTCTCCCTGATCACGCTCAAGAGCGAGCTGGCCGGGCGGATGCTGCCCGACCACCCCGGCAAGGCCGCCCAGCAGGTCGCCGACATCGAGCAGGTGAGCCGTCAGGCCCTCGTCGACGTCCGCGAGGCCGTCACCGGCTACCGGCGCCCCCGCCTCGCCGCCGAACTCGCCGGCGCCCAGGTCGCGCTGACCGCCGCCGGGGTCGTCGCCCGCGTCCCCGCCGAACCCGGCCTCGGCACGGTCCCCGAGGACACCGAGTCCGCTCTCGCCTGGGCGCTGCGCGAGGCCGTCACCAACGTCGTACGGCACAGCGGCGCCGCACGCTGCACCGTGGAGCTGCTGCACCGCCAGACCCTCGACGGCCCGGTCCTCGAACTCTCCGTCGAGGACGACGGATCGGGCGACTCGGGCAAGGGCCCCGGCAACGGTCTGACCGGGCTGACCGAACGCCTGGAGAAGGTCGGTGGCACCCTGGACGCGGGCCGCGTCAGACACGGGTTCCGGCTGGTCGCCCGGGTGCCGGCGGCTCCGTCCGCCGACGTAGGATCCCGGGCATGAGCAGCACGATCAAGGTCCTCCTCGCCGAGGACCAGTCGATGGTCCGCGAGGCCCTGGCCGCCCTGCTCGGGCTGGAGGACGACATCGAGGTCGTCGCCCAGGTCGCCCGCGGCGACGAGGTGCTGCCCGCCGCACGCGAGCACGACGTGGACGTGGCGCTGCTCGACATCGAGATGCCCGGCTGTACGGGCATCGAGGCGGCGGCCACGCTGCACCGCGAGTTCCCCGCGCTCAAGCTCGTCGTCCTCACCACCTTCGGCCGCCCCGGCTATCTGCGCAGCGCCATGGAGGCGGGCGCCGACGCGTTCCTCGTCAAGGACGCCCCCGCGGCCCAACTCGCCGAGGCGGTGCGCAAGGTGCTGGCCGGCGAGCGCGTCATCGACCCCACGCTCGCGGCGGCGGCCCTCGCCGAGGGCGCCAACCCGCTCACCGACCGCGAACGCGAGGTGCTGCGCGCGGCCGCCGACGGCTCCACCAACGCCGAACTCGCCCACGCCCTGCACCTGTCCCAGGGCACGGTCCGCAACTACCTCTCCACCGCCATCCAGAAGCTGGCCGTGCGCAACCGCGCCGAGGCCGTCCGCACGGCCCACGAGAAGGGCTGGCTGTAGCGCGCCGGGGCTTGTCGGACCGGGCCTAGTTGAGCTTGGCGCGGGCCGCGTTCGCCTGGTGGCGTACCCGTTCGGCCGCCGGTCCGTCGACCGCCGCCACCAACTCCGCGTAGGCGTCCAGTTCGGCGGCCCCCGCGACGAACTCGCCGCGCTGGACCAGCAGTTGGGCCCGCTCGTAGCGCAGCGCGGCCGGGTGCGAGGGCAGCAGCAGCGACAGGTCGACCGCCCACAGCCCGACGTCCGACCGCTCGGGCCGGGCCGCCGCCCACGCCCGGACGTTGTTCAGGATCCGCCGTACGACGTCCACCGGCGCCGCGGGCACCAGCATCGACTCCTCCAGCGGTGTACCCGTCGTCCCGGCGACCAGCAGCGCGGCGTCCGTGCCCGTGAGCACCCGGCCGCCGTCGAACGGATCGACCAGCACCCGCTGCCCGGCGGTCCCGAGGCCCACCACGAAGTGCCCCGGCAGGGCGACCCCGTACACCGGCGCCCCCGCCCGTCGCGCCACCTCCGTCCAGACCACCGACAGCAGGATCGGCAGCCCGCGCCGGCGCCGCAGCACCGTGTGCAGCAGCGACGAGTCCAGCCGCCCGTAGTCGGCCGGGGTGCCGTGGAACTCCAGCCGCTCGCCCAGGAGCCGGCGCAGCGCCTCGGCCCAGGCCGCGGGTCCGCCCGGCCGGTACGGCAGCAGCCCGGCCAGCCGGTCCAGCTCCAGCTGCGCCTCGTCCAGACCGGTGTCGTCGAGGGCGCCGTCCGCCTCCGCGCCGATCAGCAGACACAGCGCCGACAGGTCGGGCCGTTCCGAGCGCGCCTCCTCGGCGAACCGCAGCCGCAGCTCGGCGGAGCGCTCCGGGGACGGGGGACGCAGGGGTGGCATGGCTCGATCGTGCCCTTTCACGGCGTTCCGCACTAGCGCCCGGCGCCGGGGGCGTCCGGCGCGCGGTAGTGGTGGTAGACGTGGTGCGGGGCGAGGCCGAGCCGGGTGTAGAGCGCCCGCGCCCCGACGTTGTCCGACTCGACCTGCAGCCAGGCCGCCGACGCCCCCTCCTCCAGCGCCCGCCGGGCCAGTGCCGCCATCACCTCGGTCGCCAGCCCCCGCCGCCGGAACGCGTCCCCCACCGCGACGGCCGCGAACCCGGCCCACCGCCCGTCGACGACCATCCGCCCGATGGCGGCGGGCACGCCCCGCGGCGCGGCGGGCAGGTCGGCGCCGCCGACGGGGACGTCCCGCGTGGTGGGGGCGGCGAGGTCCTGCGCGCCGCCGACGGGCACGTCCCGCGTGGCGGTGGCGGGCACGTCCTGCGTGGCGGTGGCGGGGACGTCCTGCGTGGCGGTGGCGGGGACGTCCTGCGTGGCGGTGGCGGGGACGTCCTGCGTGGCGGTGGCGGGGACGTCCTGCGTGGCGGTGGCAGAGGCGTCCTGCGCGGCGGTGGCGGCGTCCGTGCCCGGCGTGCCCGTGGCCGTGACGGGTATACGGGCGAACCACACCGAGGGGCCGCTCGTCAGCACCCGCAGGGCCGTCCCGGTCAGGTCCTTGCGCTCGTAGGCGGCCAGCCAGGCGGTGTTCGTCTCGCGGGACAGCGTCACTCCCGTGCCCTCCGCCCGGTCGGCGAGCGGGGCCAGGGCTCCGGTCCACACCTCGGCGCTCACCTCGCGCGTCCAGCCCCGCCGCTCCAGCTCGGCGCAGAGCGACTCCTGCGTGCCCTCGCCCCCGGTGGCCGTCTGGACGTACGCGGGCAGCCCCCGCACGCCGTACCAGCGCCGCACGGCCTCCAGCGCCGCGTCGAGCGGGAGCCCCGGGTCCCCGAGCGGCAGCACACTGTTCGCGCGCCGCGTGAACCCGCCGGCCGCCCGCAGCTCCCACTCGCCCAGCCGCTCGCTCTCCACCGGCCGCCACGCCCGGGCGGAGATCCGCGCCAGTTCCTCGTAGTCGGCCGCGGGGCCCCGGCGGCGGGCCGGTGCCGGAGGCACGACCTTGCCCGCGACCAGCGAGGACTCCGCGATCCGGACGCTCTCCCCGTCCTTCCGTGTGATCAGCAGCACACCGTCGTCCCAGGATGTGAGAACACCCACCGTGTCGGTGAACTTCTCACCCGGCCCTACAGCCTCCCGCAAGCGCCGTACGGAGACTCGTTTACCCACGTCAGCAGCGGTGATCCGGACCTCGAGTCGCCCGGCGGCAGAGATTTCCACAGGTCAGTTCACCCCTCCTGTTCGGATCATGCCCAAGAACGGAGATACTAGGGGCGGGCATCGACGACGCCGCGCTCCCGCGCGCCAGGCGGCGGAGCCTGCGGAGGCCCGCCAGCGCCCTATCGAGGAGGAACGACAGCGTGACCTACGTCATCGCGCAGCCTTGTGTAGACGTGAAGGACAAGGCGTGCATCGAGGAGTGCCCGGTCGACTGCATCTACGAGGGCCAGCGGTCCTTGTACATCCACCCGGACGAATGCGTCGACTGTGGTGCCTGTGAACCGGTCTGCCCGGTCGAGGCGATCTTCTACGAGGACGACGTGCCGGAGGAGTGGAAGGACTACTACAAGGCGAACGTCGAGTTCTTCGACGAGCTCGGCTCTCCCGGCGGCGCCAGCAAGCTCGGTCTGATCGAGCGCGACCACCCGTTCGTCGCCGCGCTCCCGCCGCAGGCCGAGTAGCCGTCCGACGGCCCGCACGCTCGTGCCGCCTCGGTCCCGTACGCCCCGATCGCCCTGATCGCCGCCGTACGGGACCGGGGCGTTCGCAGTATCCGACGAAAGTGAGCAACCCACCGTGTCCGCAGTCTCCGACCGTCTGCCCACCTTCCCCTGGGACAAGCTGGAGCCGTACCGGAAGACGGCCGCGGCGCATCCGGACGGCATCGTCGACCTGTCCGTCGGCACCCCCGTCGACCCGGTTCCGGACCTGGTCCAGAAGGCCCTGATCGACGCGGCCGACTCCCCGGGCTATCCGACGGTCTGGGGCACGCCGGCGCTGCGCGACGCGATCACGGGCTGGGTCGGGCGCCGCCTCGGCGCCCGCGGGATCACCCACCGCCACGTGCTGCCGATCGTCGGCTCCAAGGAACTCGTCGCCTGGCTGCCCACGCAGCTCGGCCTCGGCCCGGGCGACCGGGTCGCGTTCCCGCGCCTCGCCTACCCGACGTACGAGGTCGGCGCCCGGCTGGCCCGCGCGGACCACGAGGTCTACGACGACCCGACCGAGCTGGACCCGGCGAACCTCAGGCTGCTGTGGCTGAACTCCCCGTCCAACCCGACTGGCGAGGTGCTCGGCAAGGAGCGGCTGGCCCGGATCGTCGCCTGGGCCCGCGAGCACGGCGTGCTGGTCTTCTCCGACGAGTGCTACCTCGAACTGGGCTGGGAGGCCGACCCGGTCTCGGTGCTGCACCCCGACGTCAACGGCGGCTCGTACGACGGCATCGTCGCCGTCCACTCCCTCTCCAAGCGCTCCAACCTCGCCGGCTACCGCGCGGCGTTCCTGGCGGGCGACCCGGCCGTCCTCGGGCCCCTGCTGGAGATCCGCAAGCACGGCGGCATGATGACCTCGGCGCCGACGCAGGCGGCGGTGGTGGCGGCGCTCTCCGACGACACGCACGTCCACGAGCAGCGCGAGCGCTACGCCGCCCGCCGCACGGCCCTGCGGGACGCCCTGCTCTCCCACGGCTTCCGCATCGAGCACAGCGAGGCCAGCCTCTACCTGTGGGCCACCCGCGACGAGCCCTGCTGGACGACGATCGCCCACCTGGCCGACCTGGGCGTCCTGGCGGCCCCCGGCGACTTCTACGGCGAGGCGGGCGCCTCCTTCGTCCGCGTGGCCCTGACGGCGACGGACGAGCGGGTGCGGGCGGCGGTCGCCCGTCTGACCGCGTAGCCGCGACGTTCCCCACCGACAGGGGAAACGGGGCCCGGGGAACTCCCCGGACCCCGTGAGCCGGCCGGCCGGATCCGCCTAGGGCGTGTTTCGAAAGTCCCGCCTGGCCTCCGGGCGGACGGCGCTGCTTTCGAAACACGCCCTAGCCCAGCGGCAGCGCCCCCGTGGGGAGACCGCCCTCGGTCAGCCCCTGCGTGGGGAGGCCGTCCGTGGGCAGGCCGCCCTTCGTGGCGGACGCGGCCGTGTCGCCGAGGACGTCCCCGGCGGAGCCGGCCACCCCGCCCGCCGCCTTCTGCGCCGCGGGCGTCACCTTCTTCACGGCCTTGCCGCCGGTCTCACCCACGGCCGGCACCGCCTTCTCGACCGTGGTGCCGACGTTCGCCGTGTCCAGGGCGGTCAGCCCGCCGAGGTTCGGGGTGGCCGGGAGACTCGGGGCGGCACTGGCGGAGCCGGCCGCGCCGACCCCGGCTGCCGCTCCCGCTGCGAGGAGCAGCGCGGTACGGGCGAGCCGGCGGGGCAGGGGGAGGGACATGATGCTCCATTCGACGGAAGAACGATGAACTGTCCTGCGGACGTCGTGACTACCGCTCGAGACCCGTGAAGGTTGCGCAGCACCAAGGTAAAGAATTGATAACGCATCGCATTATCGGGTGTGGATAAAAAAGGGCAAAGGTCCCCTGCCCGGAACCGGTGCGGAATCCTTACGCCGCCCTGTTCCCAAGGGCTTTCCCCGCCCGGGAGGGCCGGCGCGCGCCCCCGCGCACCCGGCCGCTCCGCACCGCCCGCGGTGACCCCCGCGAGTGACCCTTCGTACGACTGCCCGCCCCTACTGCCCGGTGACGATCCGCACGGCCCCGACGGACCCCGCCTCGTCGGACCCAGCCTCGTCGGACCCGGCTCCGGCCGGTCCCGCCGCCTCCTGGGCGCCCCCGTTCCCCGTCCCGGCGCTCCCGGCCGTCCCGTTCGGCCGCCACCGGCTGTCCGTGCTCCCGGCGGACCACACCCGCCCCGCGTACACGACCTGACGGATCTGCAACGCCGCCGAGTTGGCCACCGCCCAGTGCGCCAGCTGCCACCCGCGCTCCAGCTCGCCGCGCCCCTCGGCGTCCTTCTTCGTGCCCTCCGGCACCGGAACCGTCACGGTCCGCCCCCGCGCCTCGGCGGTCAGGCTCGGCGTGGGCGTCGGCGTCGCACCCTCGCCCTCGGCCCCGGCCGCACCCTTTCCCACCTCGGCACCGGCCTCCTGCAACGCGTCGCGCCCGAAGTCCCTTACCAGCGCGGCCCGTACGGCGTCGGGGCCCGGCCGCGTCACATCGGCGCCGGCCGCCGCGGCGGCCGTCCCCGCCCGCTGACGGCCCTCGCAGGTCAGCGTGGCCGCGGCCTCCCCGGTCAGCGCCGCCGACAGCAGCGTCGCGTCCGGCTCGTGCTTGGCGTACGCCTCCGGGAAGCCGCTGCGCTGCACCCGCTGCGCGGCCACCGTGAGCGGCAGGTACTCGTAGTGCGGGACCTTGGCCAGGTGCTCGTAGAAGATGCCCGCCGCGTACGCCGGGTCCATGATCTGCTTCTCGGTGCCCCAGCCCTGCGAGGGCCGCTGCTGGAACAGGCCCAGCGAATCCCGGTCGCCGTGCTCGATGTTGCGCAGCCCCGACTCCTGGAGCGCGGTCGCCAGCGCGATGGTCACCGCCCGCTCGGGCATGCCCCGCCCGGTCCCGACGGCCGCGATCGTCGCCGCGTTCACCGCCTGCTCGGGCGTGAACTCGTACGCCTTCCCGTCGGTTCTGCCCGACACCACCTTGCAGCCCGGGGCGCCCCCGCCCCCGGTGACGTACTGCACCACGAGGTAGCCGGCGAGGGCGAACAGGATCACGAGGGCCGCGCCGAACCGCAGGAGACGGCCGCGGCGACGCCCAGGGGGAGTGGGGGAGGGCACTGACACGCGTACAAGGTACTGGAGGCGACTGGGCCGTCAGTGACGGGTGCGCCGCCTGGTACGGGCCCCGCGCGCGGGGTGGCGCGTTAGGGTCGGGACCATGGCCGACACCTCCCTTGACCTCACCCTCGACGCCGCCGCGCTCACCGCGCGACTCGTCGACCTCCCCTCCGCGAGCGGCACCGAGAAGCCGCTCGCGGACGCCGTCGAGAGCGCGCTGCGCGCCCTGCCGCACCTCACCGTCGACCGGTTCGGCAACAACGTGATCGCCCGCACCGACCTCGGCCGGCCGGAGCGGGTGATCCTCGCCGGGCACATCGACACCGTGCCGATCGCGGACAACGTGCCCTCGCGGCTGGACGAGGACGGGGTCCTGTGGGGCTGCGGCACCTGCGACATGAAGTCCGGGGTCGCCGTGCAGCTGCGCATCGCGGCCACTGTCCCCGCCCCCAACCGGGACCTGACGTTCGTCTTCTACGACAACGAGGAGGTCGCGGCCGACCTCAACGGACTCAAGCACGTCGCCGAGGCCCACCCGGAGTGGCTGGAGGGCGACTTCGCGGTCCTGCTGGAACCCTCGGACGGCGAGGTGGAGGGCGGCTGCCAGGGCACCCTGCGCGTGCTGCTCAGGACCTCGGGCGAGCGGGCCCACTCGGCGCGGAGCTGGATGGGCTCCAACGCGATCCACGCGGCCGCGCCGATCCTGTCCCGGCTCGCCGCCTACGAACCCCGCCGCCCCGTCATCGACGGCCTGGAGTACCGCGAGGGCCTGAACGCCGTCGGCATCGGCGGTGGCGTCGCGGGCAACGTCATCCCCGACGAGTGCGTGGTCACGGTCAACTTCCGCTACGCCCCCGACCGCACCGAGGAGGAGGCCCTCGCCCACGTCCGGGAGGTCTTCGCGGACTGCGGGGTCGAGGAGTTCGTGGTCGACGACCACAGCGGCGGCGCGCTGCCCGGCCTCTCCCACCCGGCCGCGGCGGCCTTCATCGAGGCGGTCGGCGGCGAGCCGCGGCCCAAGTACGGCTGGACGGACGTCTCCCGCTTCTCCGCGCTCGGGGTTCCGGCGGTCAACTACGGCCCCGGCAATCCGTACTTGGCGCACAAGCGGGACGAAAGGGTGGACACCGCCAAGATCCTGGCGGGCGAGGAGCGGCTGCGGGCCTGGCTGACAAGCTGATCCGGGCCGGGCGGTGGGGCCGGTCCGCGGCGGACATGCCGAGGTCCCCCGCCCGTAACCCGCGGCGATCTACGCTGACCCGGAAGGTCCTGCACGTGGAGGGAGCGCACATGGCTACTGGCAACCCCGAGGGCAAGAAGCAGCCTCCGGAGGAACAGCGGCTCGGACCCGTCCTCCGCCGGCGCGGCCAGGTGACGGCCAGCACGACGGACCAGCGGCTGCTGGACGCGGGCGGGCCCTCGGACTGGGTCCACACGGACCCCTGGCGGGTGCTGCGCATCCAGTCGGAGTTCATCGAGGGCTTCGGCACGCTCGCCGAACTCCCGGCCGCGATCAGCGTGTTCGGCTCCGCGCGTACACCGGTGGACTCGGCGGAGTACGACGCGGGCGTACGGCTCGGACGAGGGCTCGTGGACGCGGGCTGGGCGGTGATCACCGGCGGTGGGCCCGGCGCCATGGAGGCGGCGAACAAGGGGGCGTGCGAGGCGGGTGGCGTCTCGGTCGGCCTCGGCATCGAGCTGCCCTTCGAGCAGGGGCTCAACCCCTACGTCGACATCGGCCTCAACTTCCGGTACTTCTTCGTCCGCAAGATGATGTTCGTGAAGTACGCGCAGGGGTTCGTGGTCCTGCCCGGCGGGCTCGGCACCCTGGACGAACTCTTCGAGGCGCTCACCCTCGTCCAGACCCAGAAGGTCACCCGCTTCCCGATCGTGCTCTTCGGCACCGAGTACTGGGGCGGCTTGGTCGACTGGCTCAAGAACACCCTGGTGGCCCAGGGCAAGGCCGCCGAGAAGGACCTCCTCCTGTTCCACGTCACGGACGACGTGGAGGAAGCGGTGGCCCTGGTCTCCAAGGAAGCGGGCCGCTAGCCACGGGGGCTCGGCCGGGGAGCGTCACGGCTCCCCGGCGGGGCCTCGCGGCCGCGCGGGCGGCGCGGGTGGCGAGACGGTCAGGCCAGGCCCCGGCGGGTGGCGGCGGGCTCGCGCCAGCCGGCGAGCGACGCCACCATGTCGAGCACCTGGCGCGTCTCGGCCACCTCGTGGACCCGGTACACCGTCGCCCCCAGCCACGCCGACACCGCGGTCGTCGCCAGCGTGCCGAGCAGCCGCTCCTTGACCGGCCGGTCCAGCGTCTCCCCGACGAAGTCCTTGTTGGACAGCGACACCAGCACCGGCCACCCCGTCCGCGCCATCTCCCCGAGCCGCCGCGTCGCCTCCAGGCTGTGCCGCGTGTTCTTCCCGAAGTCGTGCCCGGGATCGATCAGCACCGACTCCCGCGGCACCCCCAGCGCCACCGCCCGCTCGGCGAGCCCCACGGTCACCCGCAGGATGTCCGCCATCACGTCCTCGTACTCCACCCGGTGCGGCCGGGTCCGCGGTTGCGCCCCGCCCGCGTGGGTGCACACCAGCCCCGCCCCGTACCGCGCCGCGACCTCCGCGAGCCCCGGGTCCACCCCGCCCCACGCGTCGTTCAGCAGGTCCGCCCCGGCCTCGCACACCGCCTCGCCGACCTCGGCCCGCCAGGTGTCCACGCTGATCACCACGTCCGGGAACCGCCGCCGCACCTCCGCCACGAACCCGACCGTGCGCCGCGCCTCCTCCTCGGCGCCGACCTCGTCCCCCGGCCCGGCCTTGACCCCGCCGATGTCGACGATCGCCGCCCCCTCGGCCACCGCCTGCTCCACGCGGGCGAGCGCCGGCTCGTCACGGAAGGTGGCGCCCTGGTCGTAGAAGGAGTCCGGCGTCCGGTTCACGATCGCCATGATCACCTGCTCGTGCGGCCCGAATTCCCGCCTGCCCAGCCTGAGCATCGACTGTGACCTCTCCTCGTGCGTCCCGCCTTACGGCCGCCTGCGACCCTAACTGTCAGCGTCGCATGGCACGATCGGACCCTGACACTTTCGACAACGAGCACATCGAGCGTGGGGACCCAGCGATGGTTATGTTCTTGTTCCTGGTCGTCGCGCTGGCCGTGGTGGTCGCCGCGGTGACCCTCGCCGTGGTGGGCGGCGGCGAGAGCGCCCCCCTCCCGGAGGCCGCGCCGGACCGCCTGTCGGACCCGCTGCCCCTGGACCGCCCGGTCGGCCGCGCGGACGTGGAGAGCCTGCGCTTCCCCCTCGCCGTCCGCGGCTACCGCATGGCGGACGTGGACGACGCCCTGGGCCGACTCGCCGCGGAACTCGCGGAGCGCGACGCCCGGATCACCGACCTGGAGTCCGCCCTGGCCGGCGCCCAGTCCGCCGCGCACGTCCGGCTGGACAAGCCCGCCCACCCGGAGGACCACCAGTGAGCGACGGCGCCGCGGTCACCGGCCCGGACGGCCTGCCGCGCTGCCCGTGGGCGCTGTCCACGGAGGACTACGTGGCGTACCACGACGAGGAGTGGGGCCGCCCGGTCCACGGCGACGACGCCCTGTTCGAGCGCCTCAGCCTGGAGGCCTTCCAGTCGGGCCTGTCCTGGATCACGATCCTGCGCCGCCGCCCGGGCTTCCGCGCCGCCTTCGCGGACTTCCGGATCGAGAAGGTCGCGGCGTTCACCGACGACGACCGCACGCGCCTCCTCGCCGACCCGGGCATCATCCGCAACCGCGCGAAGATCGACGCCACGCTGGCCAACGCGCGGGTGCTCGCCGACTGGGCGCCCGACGAGCTGGACGCCCTGATCTGGTCCCACGCCCCGGACCGGGCCGCCCGCCCGGCCCCCGAGACCCTGTCCGACGTCCCCGCGATCACCCCGGAGTCGACGGCCCTGTCGAAGGAGCTGAAGAAGCGGGGCCTGCGCTTCGTCGGCCCGACCACGGCGTACGCCCTGATGCAGGCGTGCGGCCTGGTCGACGACCACCTGCGGGCCTGCGTGGCACGCACGCCCGCCGACTGAGGCGGCGCGCCCGCCCGCCCGTCCGGGTGGGACGGGCCCGGGGCGCCACCGCCTCCCGCGCCCGCCCCGCCGCGGCCGTCATCACCTCACCGGCCCAGATACCTCGGCCGCTGCTTCTTCACGAACGCCTCGACCGCGATCGTGTGGTCCTCTGAGGTGCCCGCCCGGGTCTGGAGCTCGTCCTCCTTGGCGAGCGTCTCGTCCAGGGTGTGGGTCAGCCCGTAGGCCACGGCCTCCTTGATCGCGGCGTACGCCACCGTCGGCCCCTCGGCGAGCGCCCGCGCGACGCCCTCCGCCTCGGTCCGCAGCTCGGCGGCCGGCACGATCCGGTTGGCGATCCCGAGGTCGTACGCCTCCTGCGCGCCGATGGTCCGGGGGAACAGCAGCAGGTCGGTGGCGCGCGAGGGCCCGACGACCCGCGGCAGCGTCCACGAGATCCCGGAGTCGGCGGTCAGCGCGACCCCGGCGAAGGAGGTGTTGAAGGACGCGGTGTCGGCCACCAACCGGTAGTCCGCCGCGAGCGCGAAGCCGAGGCCCGCGCCGGCCGCGACCCCGTTCACGGCGGCGACGACCGGCTTGGCCGCCCCGGTGAGCGCCCGCACGATCGGGTTGTAGTGCTCGCTCACCGTGGTCATCGTGTCGCGCGAGCCCGTCTCCCGGTCGGCCGCGAGCAGCCCGACGTGCTCCTTGAGGTCCTGGCCCACGCAGAACGCCCGGTCGCCCGCCGCGGTCAGCAGCACCGCCCGTACGGCGTCGTCGTCGGCCGCGGCCCGCGCCGCGTCCCGCAGGGCGGCCTTGGCGGCGATGTTCAGCGCGTTCATCGCCTCGGGGCGGTTCAGCGTGATCGTGGCGAGTCCGTCGGCCACCTCGTAGAGCACGGTGTCGGCCATGGCGCATCCCCTCCGGTGTCGCGGCCCGGACGTACCGAGCGGTACGCCGGTGTCTGGAGCACAGCATGGCGGAGAACTCCTTCCGGGACCCGGAGGGCACGTGTGACCTGCGTCAAAGAAAAGGACGACCGGAAGCCGACCGGAAGCCGACCGGAATTCGAGGGGGGAGATCCGCGCGGCGGCGCAGTATCGCAGTCACATCCCCGAATTGAGTGGTTTTGCTCGCGCGCGTTGCCCAAGCGATGCCGACTGATGTTGGTCATCGGGTCCCGAGATGCGGGATAATGGCCGGGAAGCAATGTGTTCGATGCCGGTGTCGCGTGTCCCGTGAGGGATCGCGTGCCCTCCCAGGGGCCGTCGGCTGACGATGAGCTGGGTTCAGGAAGGGGAACGAGCATGGCGGCCATGAAGCCGCGGACGGGCGATGGCCCGCTCGAGGTGACCAAGGAGGGGCGGGGCATCGTCATGCGCGTTCCGCTCGAAGGCGGCGGTCGGCTCGTCGTCGAGCTGACCCCTGACGAGGCCGAAGCGCTCGGCGACGCCCTCAAGAAGGTCGTCGTCTGACGCGGAAGCGACCATATCCTTCGGCTGCCCCGGTACCGCACGCGGTACCGGGGCAGCCGCTTTCGATGCGACCTCTCGGGGCCCGACGGCTCAGGGCTTGACGGCGCACAGCAGCCCGTCGCCCACCGGCAGCAGCGACGGCGTCAGCTCCTGGTTCTCGCGCACCGTCCGCAGCAGCTCCCGCACGCGCAGCACCTCGGTGGGCTGGGGACCCGAGTCGACGGTGCGCCCGTTGGTGAAGACGCCCTCGAACACGACCAGCCCGCCGGGCCGTAGCAGACGCAACGATTCAGCTAGATAGTCCAGATATTCCAGCCGGTCGCCGTCGCAGAAGACCAGGTCGTAGCCCGCGTCCGCGAGCCGCGGCAGCACGTCCAGGGCGCGGCCCGGGATGAACCGGGCCCGGTTGCTGGCGAAGCCGCAGGCCCGGAACGCCTGCCGGGCGAACTGCTGGTGCTCGGGCTCGGAGTCCACCGTGGTCAGCACCCCGTCCGGCCGCATGCCGAACAGCAGGTGCATCCCGGAGACGCCGCAGCCCGTGCCGATCTCCGCGACCGCCTTCGCGTCCACCGAGGCGGCCAGCAACCGCAGCGCGGCGCCCGTGCTGGGCGACACCGAGCGCAGCCCTGCCTCGCGAGCCCGCTCACGGGCCCAGCGCAGCGCGTCGTCCTCGGCGACAAAGGCGTCGGCGAACGCCCAGCTCGTCTGCCGGTTGCCGGTAATGACCCTCTCCTGTCCCCGTGGTTGCCTGGGCGTGACTGTATCCGTTGGCGCCGGGAACCCGCAGATGGGACCGGGCGTTTACAGGGGTGGGACGCCAGTCGGTGAGAGGACGGGGGACAGGGGATGGACCGGGACGCCGAGCAAGTGCTGACGCAGGCCCACGAGCCGTGTCAGCCCAGATCAAATTCTCGTAAAACCGCTTATCCGGAGCTAACGGGCGAGGTGGCTATGGTAGGGGCTCCACTGGACACCACCAGAGCCGACAGGGGAGGTGCGGCCGCGCCCGGAGACCGGGGAGGAGTGCTGCGGCGCTTCCTCGGGTCGGCAGGCAGGCCGAAATCCGTGAACGACACCGCTGCTGACCCCAGCCACACCGCCGGCCCCGCCGGCGAGGCCCAGACCGCGACCTTCGCCACCGACGGGGACGGGCAGACCTGGACTCCGCCCACGTGGGAGGAGATCGTCAGCATGCACAGCGGGCGCGTCTACCGGCTCGCCTACCGCCTCACGGGCAACCAGCACGACGCCGAGGACCTCACCCAGGAGGTCTTCGTGCGGGTCTTCCGCTCCCTGTCGACCTACTCGCCGGGCACGTTCGAGGGCTGGCTGCACCGCATCACCACCAACCTGTTCCTGGACATGGTCCGGCGCAAGCAGCGCATCCGCTTCGACGCCCTCGGGGAGGACGCGGCCGAGCGCCTGCCCAGCCGCGAGCCCACCCCGCAGCAGGCGTTCAACGACGCGCACTTCGACGCCGACGTCCAGCAGGCCCTCGACACCCTCGCACCCGAGTTCCGCGCCGCCGTCGTCCTGTGCGACATCGAAGGACTGTCGTACGAGGAGATCGCCGCGACCCTCGGAGTCAAGCTGGGCACGGTCCGCTCGCGCATCCACCGCGGCCGCTCCCAGCTCCGCAAGGCCCTCGCGCACCGCTCCCCGGAGGCGCGCGCCGCCGAGCGCCGCTCCTTCGTGCCCCGCGTTCCCGCTCTGGGAGGAGGGGGCGCGACCGCGTGAGTGGATCACGGCCGAACCCTGCGGAGGGACACCTCGCAGAGCAGCATCTGGGAGACCGGCTCTCCGCCCTGGTGGACGGGGAGCTGAGCCATGAGTCGCGTGAGCGCGTCCTCGCCCACCTGGCCACCTGCGCCAAGTGCAAGGCCGAGGCGGACGCCCAGCGGCGGCTGAAGAACGTCTTCGCGGAGGCGGCGCCCCCGCCGCCCTCCGAGAGCTTCCTGGCCCGCCTCCAGGGCCTGCCGGGGGGCGGTGACACGGACGGCGGCGGCCCGCCGCTCGACGGTCGAGGCTTCCTCGGCGACGCCGGGGTCTTCGACGCGGACGAGGACGACCGCTTCGAGTTCGCCTACGTGCCGGTGCGCCCCCAGGGGGCGCCCGCGCCGGCCGACCGCGGCTTCCGCATCCACCCCGTGGCGCGGCAGGACGCCGAGCGCCCCGCCTCGCGCGGGATGCGGTTCGCGTTCGTCGCCGCCGGGGCGGTCTCGCTGGCCGCGGTCGCCCTGGGCGGGGTGACCACGGGCATCCCCGGCGACTCCGCCGCGGACGCCCGCGGCGGCTCGGGCACGGGCAGCAACGTGACCCCGGCGCGCACGGCGGGCACCAGCGGGGCGACGGCACCCGACAGCCAGCGCCGCCGCTCGGTCGCGCCCCTGCTCGCGCAGAGCACGGTGATGGGGCAGCTGCCGGCGGCGCCGACCTCGGTGTCCGCGCCGCTGCTGCCCGGGATGTCCGCGGCGGGCGGGGCGCACCAGGTCGCGACCTCGCTGACCACGCCGGTCATGGCCGGCGCCGCAGCGATGTCCCCGCTGATACGTCCGCTGAACACCGACCCGCCGATCGCCCTGACCGCGTGGACGACCGCTCCCCAGGTCCCCGCGTCCGGTCTGCTCGCCGCGCCCGTCCCCGACACGACCGTCACCCCCACCTCGTACCCGGCTCCCTGACCGGGCCCCGCGCGACGCCTCCGCGAACCTGGTTGAATCCTGTGCGGGCCGTGCGCCGGGACTGCGTCGCGGGCACGGAGGAGACGTTCCGTGACCCCGCCGGTGTGCCGGGCCACGACCGGCGCTGGGGAGAACATGAACGAGGGGAACCCGACGGACGGACTGCCGTCCCCCGAGGACACCGAGCGGAACCCGGAGGCGGCGGTGGACGCCGTCGGCGCGCCTACGACGGCCGGGGAGCCGGGGAAGGCCGATCCGCCCGTGCCTGACGGTGGCGGTGCCGTCCACGACGCCGTGGCGCCGGGGACGGCCGACGCGGCCGAGGCCGGCGGGCGGGGTCCGGAGGGTGCGACGCGGGATGCCGCGGCGCCCGTGCCGGACGCGCGCTCGGCGGACGCCGTCCCGCGCGGTGCTGCCGAACCCGGGGGCGGGGACTTCGAGTTGGCCCTGCCCGTCGCCGGGCCGGTGAGCGACGACCTCCCCGCCGGTCCGGCGGTGGGCGAGCGGACGAGGCCGCTGCACGACCCCGACCCCTACGGCACCCCGCCCTACGGCCGACCGGGCCCCTGGGCCCCCGCCCCACCGGTCCAGCACCCCGCGGCGGCTCCCGCCGGGGACACGGACGCACCACCGCCGCAACCACCCCGGCCGACCGCCCCTGTCCCACCCCAGAAAGCAGCACCCGCGCCCGCGCCCGACCCGACAACCGACGAGCCGACGCCGACGGTGCCTCCGGCCGACGCCGACCCCTGGGGGCGTTATGACCCCTGGGGTGCGTCGGGGGCTCTTCAGCGGACCGGGGCTGTCGGGCCGGGTCTGGGCGGGCGGCGGCGTAGGGGCTGGAAGGCGGTCGTGGGGGGTGTGTTGGTCGTCGCGGTCGTGTCCGGCGTCGGCGGGGGGTTCGTGGGGTCGTATCTGGAGCGCAACGGGGGCGTGGGGACCGTGGAGTTGCCCCAGGCCGGGAAGGAGCCGTCGGGGCGGCCCGCCGACAGCGTCGCCGGGATCGCCGCCCGCGCCCTGCCCAGCGTCGTCACCCTGCACGTCACCGGCCGCCGCGAACAGGGCACCGGCACCGGCTTCGTCCTCGACACCCGCGGCCACATCCTCACCAACAACCACGTCGTCGAACCGGCGGGCCCCGGCGGCGACATCACGATCACCTTCAGCGGCGGCGACACCGCACCGGCCGAGGTCGTCGGCCGGGACAGCGGCTACGACCTCGCCGTCGTCCGGGTCAAGGGCGTCCGCGGCCTCACCCCCCTGCCCCTCGGCAACTCCGACAACGTCCAGGTCGGCGACCCGGTGGTGGCCATCGGCGCCCCCTTCGACCTCGCCAACACCGTCACCTCCGGGATCATCAGCGCCAAGGAACGCCCCATCACGTCCGGCGGCGACAACAACGGCAGCGACGTGTCGTACGTGGACGCGTTGCAGACCGACGCGCCCATCAACCCCGGCAACTCCGGCGGCCCCCTGCTCGACGCCAGGGCCCGTGTCGTCGGCGTCAACTCGGCCATCCGCTCCGCCGACGACGCCGCCGAGACGGAGGGCGGCCAGGCCGGCTCCATCGGCCTCGGCTTCGCCATACCCGTCAACCAGGCCAAACGCGTCGCCGAGGAACTGATCAACGACGGCCGGGCCACCCACCCGGTGATCGGCGTCACCCTCGACATGAACTACGACGGCGACGGCGCCCGCATCGGCAGCAGGGGCGGCGACGGCGGCCCCGCGGTGACCGTGGGCGGACCCGGCGACCGGGCCGGCCTCAAGTCCGGCGACGTCATCACGGAGGTCGACGGCCGGCGCGTCCACTCGGGCGAGGAACTGATCGTCAGGACCCGTGCCCACCGCCCCGGCGACCGCCTCGGCCTGACCGTCGAGCGCGCGGGCCACGAGCGGCGGGTGTCACTGGTACTGGGCTCGTCCGACCAGAACTGACAGAAACCTCACCTCGGGACAGTACCGGTCGGACAGGAACGCCGGGTACCGTGGACCCGGCCCGGACCACGGAACCACCCGCACCACACCACTGAGGGCCGAGGACCGAGGACATCGCAAGGAGCTTCAGGTGTTCAATGACATAGGACCGCTCGAACTGGTGACGCTCGTCGTGCTCGCCGTTCTCGTCTTCGGTCCGGACAAGCTCCCGAAGGTCATCCAGGACGTGATGCGCACGGTCCGGAAGATCCGAGAGTTCTCGGAGAACGCCAAGCAGGACATCCGCCAGGAACTCGGCCCGGAGTTCAAGGACTTCGAGTTCGAGGACCTCAACCCCAGGACGTTCATCCGCAAGCAGATGGACGGCGACGAACTGGGGCTCAAGGAACTCCGCAACGGCTTCGACCTGAAGAAGGAGATGGCGGAGGTCACGGACGCCGTCCACAGCCGCGACGGCGACTCGTCCTCGTCGTCGGCGTCGTCCCCTTCGGCGTCCGGGTCCACCCCGGGTGGCCGTATCGACATGACGAAGAAGCCCGAGGAGTCCGGAAAGGACGACCGGCCGCCCTTCGACGCGGACGCCACCTGAGCCGGTAGGGCCCTGAACTGCACGTCCCGGTGCGCCCGCGCACCGGGACGTGACGCGTTTCATACGCCGTACGCCCGTCGTGCACCGGGAACCGGCCCTCCGTGCACCCGGAATCGGCCGTCCTCACGACCCACGCACCGTTCGCTTTCGTGGCGGCCCGAAGCGGTGTGGATATGCTGCCGAGTTGTTGTGCGGACCGGACGAGTACGCCCGAAGGGGGGCGGGCCGCCCGATCCGACGAGAGCGAGGAGGCGTCCGGGCACATGGAGACGACAAGTGGGGCGGTCGCGCAGGCGCCCGGCGCGGAGGGCGGACGACAGTTCCCCTCCGCCCGGCGTACGGTCGACGGCTACCTGCTGGCGCCCTTCCCTTGGTACGGCCTCGACGAGGCGTTCACGGGGCCGCGCTGGCTGATGCAGGTGGGTACGGCGGCCGACGGGACCGTCGAGCACGGGGCGATCGGACACGGCGACGAGCCCTCGGTGCGCAACGAGCACGTGGTGGCCGCCGCCGCGAACGACCCCCGCGAGAAGTTCGCCGCCGTGGTCACCGTCGCGGCCAACCCCGTACGGCGCAGCCCCGACGGCACAGGTGTCCTGGAGGCCACGTCGGTGTCCTCCGCGGCCTGGCTGGCGGGTGTGGGGCTGCTGTCCTTCACCTGGCCCGGCCAGATGGACCACAGCCTGCGCGACGACTGGCTGGAGCAGCAGACCGAGACGGCGTGGGAGCTGGCCGACGACCTGTCGGGGCCGGAGTGGTCGACGCTGTCGCTGCCGGTGGACGGCGTGCCCACGTCCTTCCACTACCGGGAGTCGGAGTTCGGGTGGGTGCTCGCCGGGTCCACGCAGGCGGGGGTGCACGTGGGGGCGTACGGGAGGGGGATGAGCGCGTACGGGCTCGGGTTCGCGGTGGTCAAGGACATCGCCGCGTACGAGTGACGAACGAGGGGCGCCGACGGGTGTCGTGGCGCCCCTTCGCCGGTGGTGCCGTGCGGAGCCTCAGAACTTGTTCTTCGGCGTGAGCCCCAGGGACAGGCCCGAGAGGCCGCGCTGACGGCCACCCAGCTTGCCCGCGATGGCGCGCAGGGCCGTGCCCGCGGGGGAGTCGGGGTCGGTCAGGACCACCGGCTTGCCCTCGTCGCCGCCCTCACGGAGGCGGACGTCGATCGGGATGCTGCCGAGGACCGGGACCGTGGCGCCCGTGGTGCGGGTCAGGCCGTCGGCGACGGTCTGACCGCCGCCCGTGCCGAAGACGTCGACCATCTCGCCGCAGTGCGGGCAGGGCAGGCCCGACATGTTCTCGACGACGCCGACGATCTTCTGGTGCGTCTGCACGGCGATGGAACCCGCGCGCTCGGCGACCTCGGCCGCCGCCTGCTGAGGCGTCGTCACGACCAGGATCTCGGCGTTGGGGACCAGTTGGGCGACCGAGATGGCGATGTCGCCGGTGCCGGGCGGCAGGTCGAGCAGCAGGACGTCCAGGTCGCCCCAGTACACGTCCGCCAGGAACTGCTGGAGTGCCCGGTGGAGCATCGGACCGCGCCAGACGACCGGGGCGTTGCCCGGGGTGAACATGCCGATCGAGATGACCTTCACACCGTTCGCCGCCGGCGGCATGATCATGTTCTCGACCTGGGTGGGCCGCCCGTCCGCGCCGAGCATGCGCGGCACGCTGTGGCCGTAGATGTCGGCGTCCACGACACCGACCTTCAGACCGTCGGCCGCCATCGCCGCCGCCAGGTTCACCGTCACCGAGGACTTGCCGACGCCGCCCTTGCCGGAGGCGACCGCGTAGACCCGGGTCAGGTTGCCGGGCTTGGCGAAGGGGACCTCGCGTTCGGCCTGGCCGCCGCGGAGCGCGCTCGCCAGTTCTCTGCGCTGTTCGTCGCTCATCACGTCCAGCGTCACGTCGACGCCGGTCACGCCCTCGACCCGGGAGACCGCATCGGTCACCCGCCGCGTGATGGTCTCGCGCATCGGGCAGCCGGAGACCGTCAGGTACACGGTGACCGCGACCGCCCCGTCCGCCCCGATCTCCACCGATTTGACCATCCCCAGTTCGGTGATGGGTCGGTTGATCTCCGGGTCGTTCACCGTCGCCAGTGCCTCGCGCACCGCGTCTTCCGTAGCCATAACCACGATGGTACGGCGACCCTCCGGGCCCACGGAAAGCCCTGTCACCGGACTTCTGCGTCACGCCCCGGCGGCCGTCCGGATCACGGGGGCCGCTCCGGCCGCTCCGGCCACTCCGATCACTCGGGCCGCTCTGGCCGTTCCGCCGGGAGCGGCAGGTGTCCGTCGTGGCGGCGCCGGTCCTCCACCTCCTTGAGCAGGTCCTGGAACTCCGAGCGCATCCAGTCGCGGGTCGCCACCTCGCCGAGCCCCGTGCGCAGCGCCGCGATCTCGCGGGTCAGATACTCGGTGTCGGCGATCGACCGCTCGTTCTGCTTGCGGTCCTGCTCCAGGTTGACCCGGTCGCGGTCGTCCTGCCGGTTCTGCGCGAGCAGGATCAGCGGGGCCGCGTAGGACGCCTGGAGCGACAGCATCAGCGTCAGGAAGATGAACGGGTACTGGTCGAAGCGCAACCCGGCCGGCGCCGCGATGTTCCACAGCACCCACAGGATGATGACGACCGTCATCCAGACGATGAACCGTCCGGTGCCGAGGAAGCGCGCGATCTTCTCCGACAGCCGTCCGAAGGCGTCCGGGTCCCACTCGGGCAGCAGCCGGCGCCGGGGCGGACGCGGCTGGTCCAGACGGGGGGTGCGCGGCCTGGGGGCGGCCGTGGCACCGGTCGGGGTGCGTTCGCGGGCGGTGACCGTCTCGCGCTCAGGCGCCATGCGTGCTCGCCCCCTCGCCGACAGCGTCCCCCTGGTCCCCCTGATCCAGGTGGTACTCCGTCTCCCGCCAGTCCTCCGGCAGCATGTGGTCGAGCACGTCGTCCACGGTGACCGCGCCCAGCAGCGCACCGGCCTCGTCGACGACGGGCGCGGCGACCATGTCGTACGCGGCGAAGAACCCGGCGACGACCGGCAGCGCGGCGTCCGGCGCGAGGGTCTGGAGGTCGTCGTCGACGAGCGAGCTGACCAGCGTGTACGGCGGGTCGCGCAGCAGCCGCTGGAAGTGGACCGTGCCGAGGTACTTGCCCGTCGGCGTCTCGTCGGGCGGCCGGCACACGTACACCTGCGCGGCGAGGGCGGGGGAGAGGTCGGGGTTGCGGACCCGGGCGAGGGCGTCGGCGACGGTGGCGTCCGGCCGCAGCACGATCGGCTCGGTGGTCATCAGACCGCCCGCCGTGTGCTCCTCGTACGACATCAGCCGGCGCATGTCGGCGGCGTCGGAAGGCTCCATCAAGCCCAGCAGCCGTTCCTTGTCCGCCTCCGGCAGCTCGGCGAGCAGGTCGGCCGCGTCGTCCGGGTCCATGGCCTCCAGGACGTCCGCCGCGCGCTCCTCCTTCAGCTTGCCGAGGATCTCGATCTGGTCGTCCTCCGGCAGCTCCTCCAGCACGTCGGCGAGCCGGTCGTCGTCGAGGGCGGCGGCGACCTCGGCCCGGCGCTTGGCGGACAGGTGGTGCAGGACGTTGGCGAGGTCGACGGGGCGCAGTTGCTCGAACGTGGCGAGCAGGTTCTCGGCGCCCTGCCCGTGCTCCTCCAGCGAGAACCCGGTGACCGCCGACCACTCCACGGTCAGCGTCTCGCCCTTGGCGCGGCGGAAGGCGCCCCCCTTGCGGCCCTTGCGCACGAAGCACCGGTCGATCTCCCAGTCCCGGCGGGCCGGCAGCTGCTGCACCGCGAGGTCGAGGACGGTGACCTCCTCGCCCGTCTCGACGAGTGTGACCCGCCGGTCGAGCAGTTCCCCGAAGACCAGCCGCTCGGTGGGCCGCTGCTCGAAGCGGCGGACGTTGAGGACGCCGGTGGTGATGACCTGGCCGGTGTCGACGCCGGTCACCCGGGTCATGGGCAGGAAGATCCGGCGCCGCGTGGACAGTTCGACGACCAGCCCGAGCAGCCGCGGGGCCCGGCGGCCCACGCGCAGCATCACGACGAGGTCCCGCACCCGGCCCACCTGGTCGCCGTTCGGATCGAAGACGGCGACGCCGGCGAGGTGCGAGACGTAGATCCGGGGCGCGCCGGCTGCCATGGGAGTGCTTCCTTTGCCTACGGGACTGCTGCTGACCGCGTTCCTTTTCCGATTTGCCCGCTCGGTGGGCTTCAGGCTAGCCCGTCCGGATCGGGTACGCCCTGGTGAGCGGTCCGGACGGACTGGCTCCGCCCGGTGCGGGCGGCCCCGGTACGCTGCCGTACGCCGCTCAGGATCCGTCAGAAAGGCAGCCCCGCCTGTGACTGTCACCCGCCCGGTCCGAATCCGCCGTGCCGCGCTGTCGGCCGCGACGTGCGCACTGGTCGTGACGGGGGCGGCGGTGCTCACGGGGTGCAGCGAGGACCCGGACGCCGGCACCAACGGCGTCGGCAAGCTGCCCGCGGCGAAGATCCAGTCGGCCTCGCGCGCCGCGGCGGAGGCGGCCGGGACGGTGCGGGTGTCGGGGAGCGTGGTGACCAGCGGGCGCACGTACACGCTCGACATGCGGCTGAAGGACGACGGGGGGACCGGGTCGGTCAGCTCGAAGGGGGCGTCGTTCCGGCTGCTGCGGATCGGGGAGCAGCTGTACCTCAAGGCCGACTCGGGGTTCTGGAACCACGCCGACGGCGGCGGGGCCTCGGCGGCGGAGAAGCTGAGCGGGAAGTACGTGAAGGTGCCGCAGGGGGACCCGGCGTACCAGAAGTTCAGCGGCTTCACGGACAAGGACGCCCTCCTCGACGGTCTGCTGACCCTGCACGGCAAGCTGGCGACCGGGGGTCATCACACGCAGTCGGGTACCCGCACCATCCGCATCACCGGTGACGGGGGTTCGGGCGGCACGCTGGACGTCTCCCTGGAGGGCAAGCCCTATCCGCTCCGGCTGGAGCGGGGCGGCAAGGCGGGGACGCTCGGCTTCTCGGCCTGGGGCGAGCAGTTCGACGTGCCGGAACCCCCGAAGGACGAAACGGTCGACTACGGCCAACAACTGCCCACGTCGTAGGCGACGGTGGTCACCGGTCACCGGCCACCACGAAGAAACCCCCGCGACGGCGGTACTCGGCCGCTGCGGGGGTGTTCGGCGGTGCGGCGGTCAGCCCGCGGTCACTTCTTCCTGCGCCTGGCCAGGAGGCGGGGGAGGTTCGCCGGGGCCGGTCGGCGGGTGGTGGCCGGGGTCGGGAGCGGCGGGGCGGACTGTGCGTCGTCGGGGAGCGGTGCCGTCACACCCGTCGGTGTCAGCCGCAGCACCCGGCACTCCCGGGCCCAGCGGTCCGGCATCGCCTCGCCGTCCGTCGCGTTCAGCCGCTTGCCCTTCAGCTCGGCGACCGTCGCCTCCCACTCCTCGGACCCGGGCGCCAGCTCGGCCACTGCCGCGGTCCAGGCGACCAGCCGGCCGCCCTTGTCCTTGCTGCGCACGGTCACCTCGGCGGTGCCCCCGTCGACCAGTCCGGGCAGCGGCTGCTCCCCGGGCCCGTCACCGACCAGGCACACCGCGCCCTCGTGCCACACGTGCCACAGCGAACGCGCGGCCGGCGCCTCCGCACCCCTGACCCACACGAGGCCGGACTTCTTCGTGGCCTCCTCGACGAGCTCACTTGTCATGCGCTCAGCCTAGCCAGCGGACCCCCGTCGCGGCCCCGGTTCTCAGAGCCAGCCGTTGCGCTTCAGCGTGCGGTGGATGCCGAGGCAGAGGGCGACCGTGATCCCCATGATCACCGGGTAGCCGTACTTCCAGTGCAGCTCGGGCATGTACTTGAAGTTCATCCCGTACACACCGCACACCATCGTCGGCACCGCGATGATCGCCGCCCACGCCGTGATCTTGCGCATGTCCTCGTTCTGCGCGACCGACGCCTGCGCCAGATTGGCCTGGAGGATGGAGTTGAGCAGTTCGTCGAACCCGATCACCTGCTCCTGCACCCGGGCCAGGTGGTCGGCGACGTCGCGGAAGTACTTCTGGATGTCCGGGTCGATCAGCCGCATCGGCCGCTCGCTCAGCAGCTGCATCGGCCGCAGCAGCGGCGACACCGCCCGCTTGAACTCCAGCACCTCACGCTTGAGCTGGTAGATCCGCGCCGAGTCCACACCGCGCGACACCCCGCCCCGGCGCCCCGGCGAGAAGACCTCCGTCTCCACCTCGTCGATGTCGTCCTGCACCGCGTCGGCGACCGCGATGTAGCCGTCGACCACGTGGTCGGCGATGGCGTGCAGCACCGCCGAGGGGCCCTTGGCGAGCAGCTCCGGGTCGTCCTGGAGCCGGTGCCGCAGCGCCCGCAGCGAGCCCTGCCCGCCGTGCCGGACGGTGATGAAGAAGTCCCGGCCCGTGAAGCACATGACCTCACCGGTCTCCACGACCTCGCTGTTCGCGGTGAGCCGGTCGTGCTCGACGTAGTGGATGGTCTTGAACACGGTGAACAGCGAGTCGTCGTACCGCTCCAGCTTCGGCCGCTGGTGCGCCTGCACGGCGTCCTCGACGGCCAGCGGGTGCAGCCCGAACTCGCTTGCGATCCCGGAGAATTCGGCCTCGGTCGGCTCGTGCAGGCCGATCCACACGAAGCCGCCGTCACGGCGTACCTGCCGCATCGCCTCGTGCGGCGTCAGCGGTCCCGGGCTCTGCACTCTGGCGCCGTCGCGGTAGACGGCGCAGTCGACCACGGCCGACGGGGTCGAGGGGTCGCGCGTCGTGTCGTAGGCACCGGTGTCCACGCGCAGTCCGCCCTTGCGCAGCGACGGACGGGAGGGACGGACCACGGCACGCAGGTCACGGATCATCGACATGGGGCAGGCTCTCCTTCGCAAGTGGCAGCGAAAGACCGCATGCGGCGGGTGGAACTACCCGGAATGAGGACGTCCTGAGTGCGGATGTTTGGCACGTCCACAAAGCGGGGAGCACCGCACCGTCGCGGTGGCGTTTTCGCTACTGAGTCAGATCACGCGGATCAGAAAGATCAGGCAAAGCGAAACGAAGCGCTCTTCCGTATGACGAAGCAGACGTGAAGGTGGCGGCCAGCCGGAGCAACTACATCAACGGCCGGAAGAGCGAGTGGTACTGCACGGTCGACTTCGATCCATGACAGCCCCACCTCCTCCGGCCGGTCCCTCGTAAGGGAGTCCCAGCGGCGTCGGGACCCGATCGCGGCTCCTCCGGTGCTGTCGGAGGGCCCAGGGGCCTGGGGTCAACCCAGTGCGCTGTCCCGAACCACCGGCCCAGAGTAGCAGCCGCCCGAAGTGTCAAGGCGCCGCTTTGCCCGCTACTGACGAGTTCTATGCTCCCCGCATGGTTGATGTTCTCCCCCTTGTCGAGGCACGGTTGAGCACGGCGCTCGGCCGGCCGGACGCGCGCGCCGCCGTCACCTTCCTCGGCACGGACCGCATCGAGGTGCTCCGCTTCCACGAGGGGGACGTCGTCCGCTACGCCACGCTCGGGATGTCCGCGCACCCCATGGCGGACCCCACCGCGGTGCTCGCCGACCCCGTGAAGGGCCCCCGCGCCGAACTCGTCCTCTCCGTGCGCGCCGGGCTCGCCGACACCGACAAGATGCTCCGCCCGCTGGCCGTGCTCGGCGCGTCCCCGCAGGTCGAGGGTGTCGTCGTCGCTCCCGGCGCTTCACTGGACGTCGGTGAGTCGCTGTGGCCCGGGGCCCCCTTCACCTCGGTCCTGGTGGGCGAACCGGGCGGCCTGGTCGAGGACCTGGAGCTCGACGAGCCGATGGACGCCGTACGGTTCCTGCCGCTGCTGCCGATGACGCCCAACGAGGCCGCGTGGAAGCGGGTGCACGGCGCCCAGGCCCTCCAGGAACGCTGGCTCGCGCACGGGACGGACCTGCGCGACCCGGCCCGCGCGACGGTCCCGCTCGACTGACGCCCTTCCGCCGGCCGGGTGACGGAACTCACCAACACCCGTCCGGATCCCACCGGTTGGGGAACGGTGACGCCCGGTCCCGGCCCGGCCCACGGGTCCGCGCCGGCGGCCGGGGAAGGTCGCTCCCCGGGGTCACGTCGTCCGGTCGGGTGATCGTCCTTGACGTAAGTGGACGGGGGTAGGACCGTGGGGCCCTATGAGGGGCGAACCCAGTTGCCCGAAGTGTGGTGGCCGGGTCAGGGCTCCCGGACTCTTCGCCGATTCCTGGCAGTGCGACGTGCACGGGACGGTGCATCCGCTGCAGCCCGTGATCCCGCCCAGCGTCGAGGCACTCACCGTGGTCGTGCACCGCACGCAGGTGCCGGTGTGGATGCCCTGGCCGCTGCCCGTCGGCTGGCTGTTCACCGGGGTGGCCTCCGCGGGCGACGACCGCAGCGGGGGCCGCGCGACGGCCGTGGCCTGTTCGGGGCCGGGCCCGCTGGGCGGCATGGGTGAGCTGAT
Organism: Streptomyces sp. NPDC026672; assembly: GCF_040638185.1. Taxonomy (NCBI): domain Bacteria; kingdom Bacillati; phylum Actinomycetota; class Actinomycetes; order Kitasatosporales; family Streptomycetaceae; genus Streptomyces; species Streptomyces sp. NPDC026672. The sequence continues at coordinate 96,544 of NZ_JBEZXS010000001.1, read as the reverse complement.
CCTGGTCGCGGAGGAACTCGGCGTCGGCCTGGGCGCGCGGTACGCGGGGATCGACGGACTCGACCCCGGGTCGTGCATGAACGTCGAGAAACCGCCCCAGGCCAAGGTGCTCGCCGCCGGCCGTCCGACGCCGCTGTGGCACGTCTCCGACGCCCCCGACGACCGGGCGGTGTTCGCCGGCGAGGCGCTGGGGATGTGGCTGTGGGCGGTGGTGTGGCCCGAGCAGACCGGGCTGATCATGTACGACGAGCTGGTGCTCACGGACCTGCGGGACGCGGGTGCGGAACTGGACCTGGTGCCCTGCGGGGCGTTGTCGCCGCGCTTGCTCCAGCCGTAGCGCCCCGGGGGGCATGGTCCGGTGGTGACGCGGCCGCGGACCGGTGGGGGCCGGTCGCGCGGTTCCCCGTGCCCCTTCGGGGCGCTGCGTGCCGTTATTCTTAGGTGTCCTTTTCTGATCGTCGGTGTCTGGAGTCGTGTCGTGCGTATCGACCTGCACTGCCACTCCACCGCGTCCGACGGTACGGACACCCCCGCCGAGCTGGTGCGCAACGCCGCCGCGGCCGGGCTGGACGTCGTCGCGCTGACCGATCACGACACCTCCCGCGGTTACGCCGAGGCCGTCGCCGCGCTCCCCGAGGGGCTGACCCTGGTCACGGGCGCCGAACTGTCGTGCCGCGTCGACGGCGTCTCCATGCACCTGCTGGCCTACCTCTTCGACCCGGAGGAGCCCGCCCTGCTCGCCGAACGCGAGCTGGTCCGGGACGACCGGGTGCCCCGGGCCCGCGCCATGGTCGCCAAGCTGAACGAACTGGGTGTGCCGGTGACCTGGGAGCAGGTCGACCGCATCGCCGCCGGCGGCTCCGTCGGCCGCCCGCACGTCGCCTCCGCGCTCGTCGACCTCGGTGTCGTGCCGACCGTCGGCGACGCGTTCACACAGGAGTGGCTCGCCGACGGCGGACGCGCCTACGTCCCCAAGCACGAGACCGACCCCTTCGAGGCGATCCGCCTGGTCAAGGCGGCCGGCGGGGTCACCGTCTTCGCGCACCCGGCCGCCGCCAAGCGGGGCCGCACCGTACCGGAGTCCGCCATCGCCGAGATGGCCGCGGCCGGACTCGACGGCATCGAGGTCGACCACACCGACCATGACGCCGACGCCCGGACCCGGCTGCGCGGGCTCGCCGCCGAGCTGGGGCTGCTGGTCACGGGCTCCTCGGACTACCACGGCAGCCGCAAGACCGTGACGCTGGGCGCGTGCACGACCGACCCCGAGGTGTACGGGGAGATCACCCGGCGGGCCACCGGGGCGTTCCCGGTGCCGGGGGCCGGCGGGGCCTGACTCCCGCCCCCGCGCCCACCTCCACCTGCTCGTTCTTTCCGCAAGGCCCTTCAAGCATGTTCGACGTCGCCGTCTTCGGCTCCCTCTTCCTGACCCTTTTTGTCATCATGGATCCCCCCGGGATCACCCCGATCTTCCTCGCGCTGACCGCGGGACGCCCCGGCAAGGTGCAGCGGCGGATGGCGCTCCAGGCCGTCTGCGTGGCCGGTGGTGTGATCACCGTCTTCGGCCTGCTCGGCCATCAGATCCTGGGCTACCTGCACGTCTCGGTCCCCGCGCTGATGATCTCGGGCGGGCTGCTGCTCCTGCTGATCGCGCTCGACCTGCTCACCGGCAAGACCGACGAACCCAAGCAGACCAAGGACGTCAACGTCGCCCTCGTCCCGCTGGGCATGCCCCTGCTGGCCGGCCCGGGTGCCATCGTGTCGGTCATCCTGGCCGTGCAGAAGGCCCACGGCGTCGCCACCCAGGTGTCGGTCTGGGTGGCCATCCTCGCCATCCACGTCGTGCTGTGGCTGGTGATGCGCTACTCGCTGCTGATCATCCGGGTCATCAAGGACGGCGGTGTGGTCCTCGTGACCCGGCTCGCGGGCATGATGCTCTCCGCGATCGCCGTGCAGCAGATCATCAACGGGATCACCCAGGTGGTCGGGGGCGGCTGACACCGGGCACGCGAGGGCCCCGTACGCGCAGAGCCCCCGTACGGCCGGTGCCGTACGGGGGCTCTGAAGCCACTGCGGGTGTTCCGCGTCTGTCTCGTCAGTCGTCGTCAGTCATCAGTCACGTCGTCGTCCGTCGCCCCGGTCAGGAGGCGGTGTTCTCGGCCGGACGGATCCAGAGCCGCTGTCCTATGGCCGCGGCCTGCTGCACGATCTGGTTGACGGAGGCGGCGTCCACGACGGTACTGTCCACGGTCGTGCCGTCGACCTCGTCGAGTCGCATGATTTCGAAGCGCATGGCCTCTCCCTTCGTCGCGTTGTTCCGTTTCAGTCAACGGGCTGCGTGTTACAAACATTCCCTACGCTAAAGAAAATTTTCGAACGTCTAATTACCGACCGGTAAGTGGTCTTGAGGAGACTGACCGGGACCGGTTGTGTTCGCAGCGTGACCGCCGGGACAATGGCGGTGATGAACGAAGACCTCTCGGCCCTCCAGGCTCGTATCGACAACACGAACGAGCTGCTTCAGCGCATGCTCGCCGAAGTGGCGAAGACGCCCTCGACCCATGCGATCTTCGTCGACGCGGGTTATGTGTACGCGGCGGCGGGCCGACTGATCGCCGGGACGGAGGACAGGCGGGCCTTCGACCTTGACGCGGAGGGTCTGATCGAGGCGCTCATCGACCGGGCCCGCACGATCTTCGCGGACAGCAGGCTGCTCCGGGTGTACTGGTACGACGGCGCGAGACGCCGCATCCACACTGCCGAGCAGCAGTCCATCGCCGAACTCCCCGACGTCAAGGTGCGCCTCGGCAACCTCAACGCCAACAACCAGCAGAAGGGTGTCGACTCCCTCATCCGCACCGACCTGGAGTCACTGGCCCGCCACCGCGCCATCAGCGACGCGGCGCTCATCGGCGGCGACGAGGACCTGGTGTCGGCGGTGGAGGCGGCCCAGGGGTACGGAGCCCGGGTGCACCTCTGGGGCATCGAGGCACCCGAAGGGCGCAACCAGGCGGAACCGCTGCTCTGGGAGGTCGACAGCCAGCGCACCTTCGACCTCGACTTCTTCAAGCCGTACGTCTCCCGGCGGACCGCCCCCGCCTACGACGCCACGACCAGCAGACCCAGCCGCGAGGACGTTCGTTTCGTCGGCGCGCAGATCGCGGCGAAATGGCTGTCCTCGCGGGGTCGCGGAGCCCTGGTCGAGCTGCTGCCCGGCCACCCCTATCTCCCAGGCCCGGTCGACCAGGACCTCCTCGTCGAGGCCGAGGGACTGCTCCAGTACTCCCTGCGCGGGCAGGCGGACCTGCGCCGCGCGCTGCGGGACGGTTTCTGGGAGCACCTTCAGACGCAGTACTGAAGACGCGGTACCGACGATCAGCGCGCGGTGTCCTCGGAGCCCGCGGTGTCGTCCCAGAAGTCGGCCAGTGCGGTGGCCGTCGCGAGCGGCTGATCGGTGTTGGGCGAGTGCTGGGCGTCCTCCACGATCGTCCGACGCGCCCCGAGCCGTACGGCCATCTCGTCCAGCAGGCCCACCGGCCAGGTGTCGTCCATCGAGCCCGACAGCACGTGGAACGGCAGCGGCAGCGCGGCGAGTTCGGCGACACGGTCCGGTTCCGTGCACAACTGACGCCCGGTGGCGATGAGTTGGGCGGGCTTGTTGCCCAGCCAGCGACGCCGCAGATCCTCCCGGTCGTCCAGGCCGGCGTCGAGTTCCCCGGTCTCCGTCTCCTCCGGCGGCTCCATCGCCTGGATCGCGTCCCACACTTCGGCCATCGACATCACGGCGAGGGCGTCGCGCAGCAGCTTCACTCGCTGCTGCTGGGAGGCCGAGATCTGCGCCGGGCCCGAGGCCATCAGGGTCAGCGAGTGGACGGGGGTGCGGTCGAGGAGCACGGCCGCGCGGGAGACCTGGCCGCCGAGCGAGTGGCCCATCAGATGCACGGGGGTGCCGAGCGCCTCCACCTGGGCGAGCAGATCGCGCGCCAACTCCTGCTGCGCGTAGGCGGATTCGTCGTGCTCGGGGCCGTCCGACTCGAACTGTCCCCGCCCGTCCACGGCGACGGTCCGGTACCCGCGCCGTGCCAGCGGCAGGTGCAGCGGGTTGAAGTCCTCCTTGCTCCCGGTGAACCCGGGCACGAGCAGCGCGACGCCCCGCGGTTCGACTCCGTCGGCGACGGGGGCATCAACGACGGCGAACTCCCCGCGCGCGGTGCGCAACGCATAGGCACGAGCACCGACAGGCGGAACGAAGGAAGGCGGCCTACTCATGAGCAGAGGCTATCGGGAGCGGAGGGCGGTGAGGGAGACGGGCCGCGGCGGGGCGGGGACGACAGGGTGTCCTGGCGGGCGCTTCGGCGGGTGTACCGGTGGAGACGCCGATGACGCAGGTGTTGCGGGTGTGGCGGCGGCGTGGGCCTTGGCGGGTGGGCTGAGGGTGGTGGGGTGGGGTCGGAAACGCCGACGGCCCGGTCCCACGGTGAAGTGGGCCGGGCCGGGCGGGTGTTGCCGGTGGGGATCAGACCTCCGGGGCCTCCACGGCTGCCACGGCCTTGCGGGCGCGACGCGGCTCGGGCGTCGTCCCGGCGGCCTCGGTGACCTCGACGGAGGTGGTCGCCTTGCGCGTGGTGCGACGCTTCGGCTTGACCTCCGGCTCCTCGCTGGCCTGCGCCGGGATCTCGGCCGTTTCGGCGACGGCCTTCCGGGTGCGCCGGACCTTGGGGGCGGCGTCGTCGACGTCGGCGGTGGCCGCCGTCTTCCGGGTGCGCCGGGGCTTGGCCTCCACGGCGTCCACGGCTTCGGCGGTGTCCACCGCGGCCTCGGCGGCAGCGGCGGTCTTGCGCGTACGCCGCGGCTTGGCCGGCTCGACGCCCTCGGCGGTCTCCACCGCGGCGGTCGCCTTGCGGGTCCGGCGCGGCTTGGCCTCCACGACGGCCTCGGCGGTGTCCACGACGTTAGCGGGCTCCACGGCGGCCACGGCCGCCTTGCGGGTGCGCTTCGGCTTGGTCACCGTCTCCGCGGTCTCCGCCACCTCCGTGGTCTCGACGGCGGCGGCGGTCTTGCGCGTACGGCGCGGCTTGGCCTCGACGGCCTCGGCGGCTTCGGCGGTGTCCACCGCGGCCTCGGCCGCGGCGGCGGCCTTGCGGGTGCGCCGGACCTTGGGGGCGGCGTCGTCGACGTCGGCGGTGGCCGCCGTCTTCCGGGTGCGCCGCGGCTTGGCCTCCACGGCCTCGGCCGTGTCGACCGCGCTCTCCGCGGCGGCGGCAGCCTTACGTGTACGGCGGCGCGGCGCGGCGACCGGGGCCTCCGCGACCACCGCCTCCTCCACCGCGGTCACCGCGGTCTCGGTCGCGACCGGGGCGACCGCCTCCTCCACCGGACGGCGGGTGCGGCGACGCGGCGCGGCAACCGGCGTCTCCGCCGGCTCCGTGATCTCCACGGCCGTGGCCTCGGCCTCGACCGGAGTGACCGGCTGCTCCGCCGAACGCCGGGTGCGGCGGCGGGTCCTGGCCGCCGGAGCAGCCGTCGCCTCCGCGCTTTCGAGGATCTCCGGCGTCGCGGCGGGCTCCACCGGCGTCACCGTGGCCTCGACGGGCGTGACCGGCTGCGCGGTCTCGACCGCGGTCACCGGCTGCTCCACCGCGCGGCGCGTCCGGCGGCGGCGGGAGCCCTCGGGGGCGTCCGGCGTGGCCACCGTCGCCTCCGTGGGCTCCACCGTCGTTCCGGTCGCCGTCGGCAGTGCCTCGGCCGACGCTCCGCCGCGGGTGCGACGGCGACGACGCGGAGTACGGGTCGCCGGGGTCTCCTCGGTCACCGGCTCCGCGGCGGGCGCCCCCGTCGCGGCCGGCTCGGAGCCCAGCGGTGTCCCGCCGCGCGTACGGCGACGACGCCTCGGCGTACGCTCCGCCCGCGCGCTCTCGCGCTCACGCTCGGCGGGCCGTGCCTCGCCGCCGCGACCGCCCCGGCCACCACGACCGCGGGCCCCGCGGCCACCGGTCTCGCCCAGGTCCTCCAGCACCTCCGCGTCCAGCCCGGCGCGCGTGCGCTCCGAGCGCGGCAGGACGCCCTTGGTGCCCGCGGGGATGCCGAGGTCCGAGAACAGGTGCGGGGAGGTGGAGTACGTCTCCACCGGGTCGTTGAAGTCCAGCTCCAGCGCCTTGTTGATCAGCTGCCAGCGCGGGATGTCGTCCCAGTCGACGAACGTGATCGCCGTACCCGACGCGCCCGCGCGGCCCGTACGGCCGATGCGGTGCAGATACGTCTTCTCGTCCTCGGGGGACTGGTAGTTGATGACGTGGGTCACGCCCTCGACGTCGATGCCGCGCGCGGCGACGTCGGTGCACACCAGCACGTCCACCTTGCCGTTGCGGAACGCGCGCAGCGCCTGCTCGCGCGCGCCCTGGCCGAGGTCGCCGTGGACCGCGCCGGAGGCGAACCCGCGGCGCTCCAGCTGCTCCGCGATGTCCGCGGCCGTGCGCTTGGTCCGGCAGAAGATCATCGCGAGCGCGCGGCCGTCGGCCTGGAGGATGCGCGCGATCATCTCCGGCTTGTCCATGGAGTGCCCGCGGTACACGAACTGCTTGATGTTCGCGACCGTCGCGCCCTCGTCGTCCGGCGCCGTGGCACGGATGTGCGTGGGCCGGGACATGTAGCGGCGGGCGAGGCCGATGACCGCGCCCGGCATCGTGGCCGAGAACAGCATCGTCTGGCGCTTGGCCGGGAGCATGTTGATGATCTTCTCGACGTCGGGCAGGAAGCCCAGGTCGAGCATCTCGTCGGCCTCGTCGAGCACCAGGCACTTCACGTACCGCAGGTCGAGCTTCTTCTGGCCGGCGAGGTCGAGCAGCCGGCCCGGGGTGCCGACGACCACGTCGACGCCCTTCCTCAGGGCCTCGACCTGGGGCTCGTAGGCCCGGCCGCCGTAGATCGCGGTGACGCGCACGTTGCGCACCTTGCCCGCGGTCTGGAGGTCGTTGGTGACCTGGGTGCACAGCTCGCGCGTGGGGACGACGACAAGCGCCTGCGGCGCGTCGGTCAGTGCCTCGGGAACCGCGCGCCCGGCCTCGACGTCGGCGGGGACGGTGACGCGCTCCAGGAGCGGGAGGCCGAAGCCGAGCGTCTTGCCGGTGCCGGTCTTGGCCTGGCCGATGACGTCCGTGCCGGAGAGGGCGACGGGGAGGGTCATCTCCTGGATGGGGAAGGGATTGACGATGCCGACGGCCTCCAGGGCCTCGGCGGTCTCGGGAAGGATTCCGAGTTCTCGAAACGTCGTAGTCAGGGTGCTGCCTCTTCTGTGTACGCGGTGCGAGGCGAGCGCGGGGGTCGTGTCGAACCGTGCCGGGGACGTCGGCGGCCCTACGGGCGAGCCGTAAGACACGGGACCACTGCCGACGCTCTAGCGCTCGAACCGCTGAGGGTCCCCCCGGTTGTCGTACGCGAGTGCCGTACGGCCGTGAGGGCTGTCGGGTCGGAGCCGATCGGGCCACCGACCGGGCATCCTCATACGTGCGGCCTGTCGAGACACGTCTACGTACTCAGCAGGCTCATTACCACCATACCCCGGATTCGCGCACACGCGATGGCCGATTTGGTCACGTAGTCGTCGTCACAGTGGTTGACCAGGGGCTTCAGAGGGGCTAAGAGCCGACTATTGTGCGCTCCATGACGAGCTCTGACAAGCCTGACCAAGCCTCCGCCGACTCCCCCCGGCGTACCGGGGTCGCCGCCCGGGACTGGGCCACGGCCGCGGCCGACCCGCAGTACCGCGCCGCGGTGGTCGACCTGCTCGGCGCGCTCGCGTACGGCGAACTGGCGGCGTTCGAGCGGCTCGCGGAGGACGCCAAGCTGGCGCCCACGCTGGCCGACAAGGCGGAGCTGGCCAAGATGGCCTCGGCCGAGTTCCACCACTTCGAACGGCTGCGCGACCGTCTCACCGAGATCGGTGAGGAGCCGACCCTGGCGATGGAGCCGTTCGTCGCGGCCCTGGACGGCTTCCACAAGCAGACGGCGCCGTCGGACTGGCTGGAGGGCCTGGTCAAGGCGTACGTGGGCGACTCGATCGCCAGCGACTTCTACCGGGAGGTCGCCGCCCACCTCGACTCCGACACGCGCGAGCTGGTGCTGGCCGTGCTCGACGACACCGGCCACGCGGGCTTCGCCGTCGAGAAGGTGCGCGCGGCGATCGACGCCGAGCCGCGGGTGGGTGGCCGGCTCGCCCTGTGGGCGCGGCGTCTGATGGGCGAGGCCCTGTCGCAGTCCCAGCGGGTCGTCGCCGACCGGGACGCGCTGTCCACGATGCTCGTCGGCGGGGTCGCGGACGGCTTCGACCTCGCCGAGGTCGGCCGCATGTTCTCCCGCATCACCGAGGCCCACACGAAGCGGATGGCGGCCCTGGGCCTCGCGGCCTGACCTCTCACCTCTCTGCCCTCTACGGGGCCCACGGGGCCTGCGGGGCGTCCCGTCGGGCCCCCGTCGCCCCCGGGACCCGAGGTGCGGTGACCCTTGCGGGACGCGGTGGGCGCGTGTCAGGCCGTGGCTGATCGGCGCAGGCGGCCCGTCGGGCGGAGCAGCAGGGACAGGGAGGCGGCGGAGACGACCGCCGCGCCCAGGAGGTTGATCGCGGCCGAGCCGGGGCCCAGCGCGCTGCGGGTGACGAAGTCCCCGAAGAGGGCTCCGGCCACGCCCGTGCCGAACACCAGGACACGGGTGGGCAGCCGGTGCGCCAGCCGGTGCACCGCCGCCCAGGCCAGCAGCAGACCGACCAGCGCGGAGCCGAGAGCTTCGAGGATCATGACGGGGTCCCTCCCACACGGCCGGGCTGCGCTTCGCGGTCGTAGCGCGTCTTACCCGTGACCTGCGGAATCCAATCCTCCCCTGTGGACGACTTATGTCCCTGTTGTGAACCGCCCGAACACGCGGAAGGGCCCCGTGGCTCACGGCCTCGGGGCCCTTCCGGTGTGCGCGTCGGGCGCGTACGACATCCGCCGTACGGACTAGAGCGCGCTGAAGCCCACCTTGCGGACGGTCGGCTCGCCGAGCTCCACGTACGCCAGCCGGTCCGCGGGGACCAGGATCTTGCGGCCGCGCTCGTCCTCAAGGCTCAGCAGCTGCGTCTTACCGGCGAGCGCCTCGGCCACCACGCGCTCGACGTCCTCCGCGCTCTGACCGCTCTCCAGAACGATCTCGCGGGGCGCGTGCTGCACGCCGATCTTGACCTCCACGGCTATGTCCCTCCGACGGTCAGTGAAGTGCGCGACCTTCCGCGCCGTACCCAGCACACATTAGCCCGGTGAGGGGACGAACACGCTCCGGCCGAGAACGCCAGGAGCGAACAGCGGAGGGGAACAATCCCGGAGGGCGCCGTCTCAGTGCGCCTGTTCGATGCCCAGCATCGGGAATCCGGCGATGCCCCGCCACGCCAGCGACGCCAGCAACTGCACCGCCTGGTCGCGCGGCACGCTGCGGTCACTGTGCAGCCAGGAGCGCGCGACGACCTGGGCGAGCCCGCCGAGACCGGACGCGAGCAGCATCGACTCGGCGCGGGACAGGCCCGTGTCCTCGGCGATGACGTCGCAGATGGCCTCCGCGCACTCGGTGGTGACCTTGTCGACGCGCTCGCGCACCGCCGGCTCGTTGGTCAGGTCCGATTCGAAGACCAGGCGGAAGGCGCCGCCGTCGTCCTCGACGTACGCGAAGTAGGCGTCCATGGTGGCCCGGACGCGCTGCTTGTTGTCCGTCGTCGACTCCAGCGCGCTGCGGACCGCCCCGATCAGCGACTCGCAGTGCTGGTCCAGCAGCGCGAGGTAGAGGTCGAGCTTACCCGGGAAGTGCTGGTAGAGCACGGGCTTGCTGACGCCCGCGCGCTCGGCGATGTCGTCCATCGCCGCCGCGTGGTAGCCCTGCGCCACGAAGACCTCCTGGGCGGCGCCCAGCAGCTGGTTCCGTCGGGCTCGGCGCGGCAGGCGCGTGCCCCGCGGGCGTGCCGCCTCTGTCTGCTCGATGGCTGTCACGCCGCCTCCCAAAATCGTCCACGTGCGGTGTGCGCCGCGCGGCCATCGTACTTTTCGGTAACCGTGGTGTGCGCGGTGCGAGCGCAGAATTTCACGTGGCGGACGGTGGCGAAAGCCGCACAGAACTTCCGGAACGGGGCAGCTCACCCCCGTCCCGCGCGCGGAGTTCAGCGGTAGTCGTCCTCGTCGAGGGAGACGACACGGGCCTGTTCGAGGAGGTCGGCCTCGTTCGCGCGGTCCGGATCGACGCCGGTCAGCGGGTCGTCGCGGTCCTGCGAGAGGTCCGCCAACTGCTCGGCGGTGTCGCCCTCGGGCGCTTCCACGCCGATTTCCGCGGCGTCCTGCGCCCCGGGCTCCTGGAAGGTGTCGGGATCGGTGGGGTCGTAGGCCATGGCGGGCTCCCTTCCTGCGGACGTCCCCGGAAGAAGCAGGGGCCAATACGGGTGCCCTCTGTACGAGCGTAGGAGACACCCGAACCGGACGCTATGACATCGGGCCGCCTTCTCCTCGCGGCTCGCCCGGACCGGGGACGGCAATCTGTGACGGCGAACACAAGGAGCGGGGCGTGATCGTCTCGTAACATTGCCGCATGTCTTCGACCGAGTTGCCGTTCGTGTCGGCCGTCAGTGTTCTGCCGAGGGTGGCGCCCGTCAGGGTCGCGGAGGGCGAGCGGTTGCGGTCGGTGGGGCTGCCCGGGGTCACGCTGTCGATCCGCTCGCGCCCACCCGCGCGCGAGGGACTGCCGCCCGCGCTGTACGTGCACGGGCTCGGCGGCTCCTCACAGAACTGGTCGACACTGATGCGGGAGCTGGAGGGCGACGTCGACGGCGAGGCGGTCGACCTGCCGGGCTTCGGCGACTCCCCGCCCCCGGACGACGGCGACTACTCCCTCACCGGGCACGCGCGCGCGGTGATCCGCCATCTGGACGCGGCCGGGCGCGGCCCCGTCCACCTCTTCGGGAACTCGCTGGGCGGCGCGGTCGCCACGCGGGTGTCCGCCGTCAGGCCCGACCTCGTGCGCACGCTCACGCTCATTTCGCCCGCCCTGCCGGAGCTGCGCGTGCAACGCACCGCCCTGCCCACGGCGCTGCTGGGGGTGCCGGGGGTGGTCTCGCTGTTCACCCGCTTCAGCCGGGACTGGACGGCCGAGCAGCGGGTCCGCGGGGTGATGGCGCTGTGCTACGGCGATCCGGGACGGGTCACGCCCGAGGCGTTCGGGCACGCGGTGGAGGAGCTGGAACGGCGTCTGCGCCTGCCGTACTTCTGGGACGCGATGGCGCGTTCCGCGCGCGGACTGGTGAACGCGTACACGCTGGGCGGGCAGCACGGGCTGTGGCGGCAGGCCGAGCGGGTGCTCGCCCCGACGCTGCTGATCTACGGCGGCCGGGACCAGCTCGTCGGCTACCGCATGGCCGGCAGGGCCGCGCGGTCCTTCCGTGACTCCCGGCTGCTGTCCCTGCCGAACGCCGGGCACGTCGCGATGATGGAGTACCCGGGGACGGTCGCCGACGCCTTCCGGGAACTCCTCGCGGACACCGGGGAGTTGGAGTATTCGCGGGATACGGGGGATGCTGGTGCGAGCGGTGGCGGTGCCGTGACCCGAGAGGGGTCGGCCGCCTCCGGAGGCACGAGTGCGGATGCGGATACGGCCGCAGGGAGCTGAGGGGCGACGTGGGACGCCACAGCCGCCGCGGCCCCGCCCCCAAGGGCGAGGCCGCGGGCATAACGTCGGGACGGGACGCGGGGACGGACGCCCCCGGCGGCGCCACGCGCGGGCGCGGCGCCCTCCCACGCCGTGAACCCCTGCCGCGCGAGGGCCTGAGCGGTGACACGACGGGCCCCGCCCCCGGCCGTTCCCCCTTCCTCCCGGGCCAACGCACCCCCCTCCCCGACGGCACGCCCGCGCACGGCGTGCCGAGGGTCGAGGGCGGGACACCGGGGCGGGGCGGGTTCGGGTTCCCCGACGGGACCCCCGCGCGGGGAGTGCCCCGGACGCCGGACGACACGCCCGGCCGCGGGATACCGCGATCGGCCGACGCCACGCCGCCCGCGGGGGCCCGCCGCTTCCCCGACGGCACGCCCGCGCGTGGTGTCCCGACGCTCGGGGGCGGAGCGGCGCCGGGTGGGGGCGCTCGTTTCTCCGACGGCACGCCCGCGCGTGGGGTGCCTCTGTTCGGTACGCCCCCTCATGGCATCCCCCGCACGGGAATCGGGGACCGAGCGCGCGGGGCGCATCCCGAGCAGCGGGAAGCCGGGGGCGGCTGGGGGGAGTGGGGCGGTGCCGGCGGGAGCTCCCGCGCGGACGCGCCCCGGTCGCGGCACGGGGTCGCCCCGACGCCCCGGCAGGAGTACCTCGACGCCTTCGACGAGACCGCACGCGATCTCGACGTCCTCGCCCCCCGGCCGGGAATCGGCAGACAGCGTGTCGAGTCGTACAGCCCCATGCCCGGCGCCGGTGCCGGCACCGTGCACGTCGGTGTCGGCGACGACGCGCCGCCCACCGACCCGCCCGCCGAGGCCAAGGGCAAGAGCCGTGCCTTCACCGGGATCGCGGCCGCCGCCGTCACCACCGTGCTCGCGGTGATCGTCGCCGGACAGGTCGCCCGCGACCACGACGACTCCGACACGCAGGCGCGGTCCACCGCGGCCGACCAGGCCCGTGACACCCACGGCTACGCCTCCCGCGGCGACGGCCGCACGCCCCCCTCGGCGCCCGCCGCGGTCCCGCTGACCTACGAGCAGAAGATGGACCGCAAGTACCCCCTGGCCGCCGACCTCAAGGGCTCGGGCAGGTTCGACGCGGTCCCCGGTTTCGACAAGGCGCCCGGCAAGGGGCGCAAGTACACCTACCGCGTGGACGTCGAGCGTGGGCTCGGCCTCGACGGCGAACTCTTCGCCCAGACCGTGCAGAAGACGCTGAACGACCCCCGCAGCTGGGCCCACGGCGGCGCCCTCACCTTCGAGCGCGTCTCGTCCGGTGAGCCCGACTTCGTCATCACGCTGGCCAGCCCCGGCACCACCGCCGACTGGTGCGCCAAGTCCGGCCTCGACACCACCGAGGACAACGTCTCCTGCGATTCGGCCTCCACCGAGCGCGTGATGATCAACGCCTACCGATGGGCGCAGGGGTCCACGACCTATGGTGACGAGATTCACTCCTACCGACAGATGCTGATCAACCACGAGGTCGGACACCGCCTCGGGCACAACCACGTCACCTGTGACAAGGACGGAGCCCTGGCCCCGGTCATGCAGCAGCAGACCAAGTTCCTCGACCACGACGGAATCCACTGCCTGCCCAACCCCTGGCCCTATCCGAAGAGTTGACAACCGGGCCCGGGGCGCTTTGACATCAGGCGGAATGTGCGTTCATATTTCTTTCCATGTGGTCCAGTCCTTCCGTCACGCACAGCGCCGCCATCGAGCTGGCGCTCATCGGCGTGACCGCGCTCTGCGTGGCTGACATCCACTGTCGCTGACGCCCGCCTCCGGCGTGCGCGTCGCACCCTTCCTTCCCCACCTCCGCCGTGGCTCCGCCACGGCTTTCCGGGTGACCCACCGCCGAGGCAGACGTCTGTTCATATTCGTCTCACTCCTCGTCCCTCCGTCTCGCCATGCGAGAAGCCTGCGAGACGCCGGATCCGAGAGCAACCTCGAGAGGTCGTTCAACCCATGCGTCAATCGTCCGTCATAGCGCGCCGTGTGGCAGCGGCATCCGTGGGCCTGTTCGTGGCAGCGGGCGCCGCCGCCTGCGGCCCGAAGGACAACGATGCCAAGGGCTCCACCGGCGACTCCGCACCCCACAAGGGCGGCACCCTCACGGTCCTGAACTCCCAGCCCCAGACGGACTTCGACCCCGCCCGTCTCTACACCTCCGGCGGCGGCAACGTCCCCTCCCTCGTCTTCCGCACGCTCACCACGCGCAACCGCGAGAACGGCGCGGAGGGCTCCAAGGTCGTCCCCGACCTGGCCACCGACACCGGGCGCCCCAACAAGGACGCGACCGTCTGGACGTACACCCTGAAGCAGGGCCTCAAGTACGAGGACGGCACGCCGATCACCTCGGCCGACATCAAGTACGGCATCGAGCGCTCCTTCGCCCCCGAGCTCTCCGGCGGCGCCCCCTACCTGCGGGACTGGCTGGCCGGCGCGGCCGACTACCAGGGGCCGTACAAGGACAAGAAGGGCCTCGCGGCGATCGAGACGCCGGACGAGCGCACCATCGTCTTCCACCTGAACAAGCCCGAGGGCGAGTTCCCCTTCCTCGCCACGCAGACCCAGTTCACGCCCGTCCCGAAGGCCAAGGACACGGGCACCGAGTACGAGGAGCACCCGGTCTCGTCCGGCCCGTACAAGGTCGTCAACAACGAGAACGACGGCGAGCACCTCGTCCTGGAGCGCAACCCCAACTGGTCCGCGGCGACGGACGACGAGCGCAAGGCGTACCCGGACACCGTCGACGTACGCTCCGGCCTCGACTCCTCCGTGATCAACCAGCGGCTCTCCGCCTCCCAGGGCGCGGACGCCGCCGCGGTCACCACCGACACCAACCTCGGCCCGGCCGAACTCGCCAAGGTGACCGGCGACAAGGCGCTGGCCGCGCGCGTGGGCACCGGCCACTTCGGCTACACGAACTACATCTCCTTCAACCCGAAGGTGAAGCCGTTCGACAACCCCAAGGTGCGGCAGGCGATCTCGTACGCCGTCGACCGCTCGTCCGTCGTCAACGCGGCCGGCGGCTCCGCCCTCGCCGAGCCCGCCACCACCTTCCTGCCGAACCAGAAGTCCTTCGGCTACACGCCGTACGACCTCTTCCCGGCGGGCGCGTCCGGCAACGCCGCCAAGGCCAAGGAACTGCTGGCCGAGGCCGGGTACAAGAACGGCCTGACCGTGACGCTGACCCACTCCAACGCCAAGGACTTCGCGACCAGCCCGGAGATCGCGACCGCCATCCAGGACGCGCTCAAGAAGGCCGGCATCACGGTCAAGCTCCAGGGCCTGGAGAACAACGACTACCGGGACAAGATCCACGACGTGAAGGCCGAGCCCGGCTTCTTCCTCTCCGGCTGGGGCGCCGACTGGCCCTCCGGCGGCCCGTTCCTCGCCCCGATCTTCGACGGCCGCCAGATCGTCAAGGACGGGTCCAACTTCAACAACGGCCAGCTGAACGACGCGTCCGTCAACAACGAGATCGACGCGATCAACAAGCTGACCGACCTCGACGCCGCCGCCGCGCGCTGGGGCGCCCTGGACAAGAAGATCGGCGAGCAGGCCCTGACCGTGCCGCTGTTCCACCCCGTCTACAAGCGCCTGTACGGCAAGGACGTCAAGAACATCGTGATCAGCGACTGGACCGGTGTGCTCGACATCTCGCAGGTCGCGGTCAAGTAGCCGTGACGATCCCCACGACCAGGCAGTCGACCGTGATCATCCGGCGCCCCCGCACGACGGCCGGGCACGCGGCCACGGCGGTCCGTGCGTCATGAGCGAGGCCGTGCCCGTCGCCCCGGCCGCCGGGACGGACACCTCCGTCCCGGCGGCCTCCGGCGCCCGTCAGTTCTGGCGGCGGCTGCGCGCGCAGCCCGCCGCCCTCGTCGCGGCGGGAGTCGTCGCGCTGCTCGTCCTGGTCGCGCTCGCCGCGCCGCTGCTCACCGCCCTTGAGGGCCAGGACCCGACCACCTACCACCCCGCCCTCGTCGACTCCGCGCGCGGCGGCGTGCCGATCGGCTCCTTCGGGGGCCTCGGCGCAGACCACTGGCTCGGCGTGGAACCGCAGACCGGACGCGACCTGTTCGCCCGGCTCGTCTACGGGGCGCGCGTCTCCCTGGGCGTCGCCCTCGCCGCGACCCTCGTCCAGGTCGTCATCGGTGTCGTCGTCGGCGTCGCGGCCGGGCTCGGCAACCGCTGGCTCGACCAGGTGCTCAGCCGCGCCACCGACATCATCGTCGCCATGCCGCTGATGATCATGGCGCTGGCGCTGCTGGCGATCGTGCCCAGCGGCTTCCCGCGGCCCGTGCTCGTCTCGCTGGTCATCGGCCTGGTCGCCTGGGGCACCATCGCCAAGATCGCCCGCGCCCAGACCCTCACCCTCAAGGAACTCGACTACGTCGCCGCCGCCCGGCTCAGCGGCTGGGGCGCCTGGCGGATCGCCCGCCGCGAACTCCTGCCCGGCCTGGCCGCGCCCGTCATCACCTACGCCGCGCTCCTTATCCCCGGCAACATCACCATCGAGGCCGCCCTGTCCTTCCTCGGGGTCGGCGTCAAGCCCCCGACCCCGTCCTGGGGCGAGATGCTCACCGCGGCCAACATCTGGTACTCGGCGGCGCCGCAGTACCTGCTGCTGCCCGCGGGCGCCCTCTTCGTGACCGTGCTCGCCCTCACCGTGCTCGGCGACGGGGTGCGCACCGCCCTCGACCCGCGCGCCGCCTCCCGGCTGCGCGTCGGCACGGGCCGCAGGCGCGAGGCCAGGGCCGGCGCGACCGGCACCGGCACTGGCACTGGCACCGGCACTGGCACTGGCACTGGCACCGGGGTCGACACCGGGACCGACATCGCGGTCCGCAAGGAGGGCGCCGTATGAGCGGCTTCGGCGGTTTCGCGCTGCGCCGGGTCCTCGGCGCCCTCATCACCCTGTTCGCCATCTCGATGATCATCTACGTCGTCTTCTACGCCACCCCCGGCAACGTCGCCCAGATCACCTGCGGTCCGCGCTGCTCGCCGGAACAGGTGCACCAGGTCGCCCAGCAACTGCGCCTCGACGACCCGCTGTACCTGCGCTACTGGCACTTCCTGGAGGGCATCGTCGTCGGCCAGGACTACTCGACCGGCACCTCCGTCGCGCACTGCTCCGCGCCCTGCCTGGGCCTGTCCTACCAGAGCGACCAGCAGGTCACGCAGATCATCCTGACCAAGCTGCCCGTCAGCCTCTCGCTGGTGTTCGGCGCCATGGTGCTGTGGCTCCTGCTCGGCGTCGGCACCGGCGTGCTCTCCGCCTGGCGGCGCGGCCGCTTCACCGAGCGCGCGCTGACCGGCATCACCCTCGCGGGCATCGCCACGCCCGTCTTCGTCGTCGGCCTCGTCCTGATGATCGTGGTCTGCGGCCAGCTCGAACTGCTGCCCTTCCCGCAGTACGTCGCCTTCTCCGACGACCCCGAGCAGTGGGCCTGGAACCTGCTGCTGCCCTGGCTCAGCCTCGCGCTCGCCGAAGCGGCCTACTTCGCCCGGATGACCCGGGCGTCGATGCTGGAGACCCTCGCCGAGGACCACATCCGCACCTTCCGCGCCTACGGCGTCGGCGAGCGGTCCATCGTCGGTCGGCACGCCCTGCGCGGCGCGCTCGCCCCCGTGATCGCCCTCAACGCCAACGACTTCGGCGCGGCGGTCGGCGGCGCCGTCCTCACCGAGACCCTCTTCGGACTGCCCGGCATCGGCCAGGAACTGGTCCACGCCGTGACCGTCGTCGACCTCCCGGTGGTCGTCGGCATGGTCCTGGTCATCGGCTTCTTCGTGGTCATCGCCAACGCCGTCGCGGACGTGCTGTACGCGGTGGCCGACCGACGGGTGGTACTCGTATGAGCCTGGTGGAAGTCACGGACCTGACCGTCGAGTTCGGGTCCCTGCGGGCCGTGGACGCGCTGTCGTTCCGGCTGGAGCGGGGCGCCGCGCTCGCCCTGGTCGGCGAGTCCGGCTCCGGCAAGTCCACGGTCGCCTCCGCGCTGCTCGGGCTGCACCGCGGCACCGGCGCCCGGGTCACCGGCTCGGTCCTGGTCGCCGGCATCGACGTCCAGGCCGCCTCCGACGAGGAGCTGCGGCGGCTGCGCGGGGCCAAGGCCGCCATGGTCTTCCAGGACCCGCTGTCCGCGCTCGACCCGTACTACGCGATCGGCGATCAGATCGCCGAGGTCCACCGGGTGCACACGCGAGTCTCGCGCCGGGCCGCCCGCGCGCGGGCCGTCGAGGTCCTCGACCGGGTCGGCATCCCGGACGCCGCGCGGCGCTCCCGCTCCCGGCCGCACGAGTTCAGCGGCGGCATGCGCCAGCGCGCCCTGATCGCCATGGCGCTCGCCTGCGAACCCGACCTGCTCATCGCCGACGAGCCGACCACCGCCCTCGACGTGACCGTGCAGGCCCAGATCCTCGACCTGCTGCACGGACTGCGCGAGGAGACCGGCACCGGTCTGCTGCTCGTCACCCACGACGTGGGTGTCGCCGCCGAGAGCGTCGACGAGGTCCTGGTCATGCGGCACGGCCGCACCGTCGAGCACGGCGGGGTCGGCACGGTCCTCACCGCGCCCGCCTCGGCGTACACCCGTGAACTCCTCGCCGCCGTCCCGCGCGTGGACGCCCCGCGCGCCGACTCCCGGGCGACCGACGAGGTCGTCCTGGAGGCGACCGGGCTGCGGCGCGAGTTCGGCCGCGGGAAACGGGCGTTCGCTGCCGTGGACGACGTCTCGCTGACCGTCCGCCGGGGCGAGACCCTGGGCGTCGTGGGCGAGAGCGGCAGCGGCAAGACCACCCTGGGCCGCATGCTGGTCGGCCTGCTGGAGCCGACGGCGGGCACGATCCGCTACGACGGACGGCCGCACACCGGTGTGGACCCGTCCGTCCAGATGGTCTTCCAGGACCCCGTCTCCTCCCTCAACCCCCGCCGCAGCGTGGGCGAGTCCATCGCCGACCCGCTGCGCGCGCGGGGCGCCGCCCCCGGCGAGCACGGGCGGGACGAGGAGCGGATCGGGCGACGCGTGCGGGAACTGCTGGAGCGCGTGGGCCTCGACGGCGCGCACTACGACCGCTATCCGCACGAGTTCAGCGGCGGACAGCGCCAGCGCGTGGGCATCGCGCGGGCGCTCGCCGCCGACCCGCGCGTCATCGTGTGCGACGAGCCCGTCTCCGCCCTGGACGTCACCACACAGGCCCAGGTCGTCGCGCTGCTCGGCGAGTTGCAGAAGGAACTCGGGCTGGCGCTGGTCTTCGTCGCGCACGACCTCGCCGTGGTCCGCCAGGTCAGCGACCGGGTCGCGGTGATGCGCAAGGGCCGGATCGTCGAGGAGGGCCCCGCCGACACGGTGTACGACTCCCCGCAGGACCCCTACACCAAGGAACTGCTGGCCGCCGTGCCCGCCCTCGACCCGGGGGTCGCCGCCCTGCGGCGGGCCGCGCGGCGGGAGCTGTCGGCGGCGTAGGAGCATGCCGCCCGTCCCGCGCGGGACATGACCATCCGTGAACGTGCGATCTCCTAGCGCGACGGAACGTCAACCGTGCGGGAAAGTTACGACCGTTCACCCCTTCCGGTGGCGCGATGGACAACCGTCCGTCGCGCCACCCCCTTGTCCGCATACCTTCGTCCCGCTGCGAGCCGCCGGGACAACGGCGGCTCCCCATACGGGAGATCGGGGGTGCACACGTGCGCATCGGACTGCTTACGGAGGGTGGCTATCCGTATGTGAGCGGTGACACCGGACTCTGGTGCGACCGGCTCGTACGCGGGCTCGGGCAGCACGAGTTCGACATCTACGCGCTCAGCCGCAGCCCGCGCCAGGAGAGCGAGGGCCTGGTCCCCCTCCCGCCGCAGGTCGGCCGAGTGCGGACGGCTCCCCTCTGGACCGCGGAGGACGACGGCGCGGCATACGGACGCCGCGCGCGCCGGCGCTTCGCCGCCTGCTACCGGGAACTCGCCGAGGCCCTCTGCGCCGGGCCCGACGACCAGGCGGACCGTTTCGCCAATGGGCTGTACGGCCTCGCCGACCTCGCCCGCGACGAAGGCGGACTCGGCGGAGCCCTCCGCTCCGAGACCGCCGTGCGCGCCCTGGAACACGCCTGCCGCGCCCCCGGGGCCCCACGGCCCGCGCGCGAGGCACGTGTGCCCGAACTCCTCACCGTCGCCGCGCGCCTCGAACGCGCCCTGCGCCCCCTCTCCCTCGACTGGTACGAGGACGACGCCCTCGGCGCCGCCGACCTGTGCCACGCGACGGCCGGCGGTCCCGCGGCCCTGCCCGGACTGCTCGCCCGTCACTTCTGCGGTGTGCCCCTGCTGGTGACCGAGTACGGCGTGCAACTGCGCTCGCACTACCTCGCGTCCGGGGTGGGTGCCGGGGGTGGGGCGGGCGCCGGTGCCGGTGCCGCTGGTGTCGGTGGGGGTGGGGGCGGGGGCGGGGGCGGGAGTGCCGGAGCCGACACCCCGTCGGTCCGGGCCCCGCTCGCCGCCTTCCACCGGCTGCTCGCCGGCGAGATCTACCGGCGGGCCGCCGTGGTCACCCCCGGCAACGCCCACGCCCGCCGCTGGCAGGAGCGCTGCGGCGCCGACCGCGACAAGATCCGCACCGTCCACCCGGGCATGGAGGCCGCCCGCTTCGCCGAGGTCGGCGAGTCCGCCGACCGGGGCGACCCGGACACCCTCGTATGGGTCGGCCGGGTCGAGCCGGCCAAGGACCTCATGTCGCTGCTGCACGCCTTCGCCGAGATCCGCAGGGCGGAGCCCAGGACCCGGCTGCGTATCCTCGGCGCCCCCGTGGGCCCCGAGGGGCACGCCTACCTCGGCCACTGCCGGGCGCTCGCGGCACAGCTCTTCCCGGACGAGGCCGAGGGCGTCCACGCCGTCGGCGACAACCCCGTCTCCTTCGAGGAGATCGGGGGCCCCGAGGCGCCGACCGTCGCCGACGCCTACGCCTCGGGCGCCCTCGTCGTCCTGTCGAGCGTCGTCGAGGGCTTCCCGATCAGCCTCGTCGAGGCCATGCTCTGCGCCCGGGCGACCGTGTCCACGGACGTCGGCGCGGTGGTGGAGGTCATCGGCGGCACGGGGCTCGTCGTGCCGCCGCGCAATCCCCGGGCGCTCGCCGAGTCCTGCGTGGCGCTGATGCGCGACCCGGAGCGCCGCGAGCGACTGGGCGCCGCCGCACGCGCCCGAGCACTCGAACTGTTCACCGTCGAGCAGAACGTCACGGCATTTCACGGCATTTACCTGGAGATCGTCGCGCACTCCCCGGTCCGCCGCGTCGTCCTCGACGACACCGGTGAGCCCCTGCCGTTCGCCGCGCCCGCCGAGGCCCACATCCCCGGCCGCTGGACCGGCTCCACGACCCGCGTCGTCGCCCGCGGCGGCCCCGGCCGGACCTCCGACACACCGGTACGGGCCACGTCCGTGACGTCCACGGCGGCCGAGACCTCCACGGCGTCCACGGAGGGAGCCCGATGACCGGCCCGGGCAGACTCGACCACGCCGGAGTCCCGGTCGGCGCCGACGCCTGGGACGAACGCTCGGAGGAGTGGCTGCCGGGGGAGCCGGGGGAGTCGGGGGAACGGGGCGAGCCCGGTGAGCCGGGGGCGTCGGGGGAACGGGGCGAGCCCGGTGAGCCGGGGGCGTTCGGCGAGCCGGACGCCGCGACCGGGACCGCCGCGACCGGGACCACCGTGCCGCACGTCGATCCCGGCGTCCCCGCCGCCCCCGGCAGCGACATGGCGGCGGCCCGCGCGGGACGGGGTCGCGGGAGCGCCGGCCGACGAGGCGCCGCCGACCCCGTCAAGGCACTGATGCACCGCCACCGCGACCTGTGCGAACGGGCCGTG
Source organism: Streptomyces sp. NPDC026672 (assembly GCF_040638185.1). Lineage (NCBI taxonomy): Bacteria > Bacillati > Actinomycetota > Actinomycetes > Kitasatosporales > Streptomycetaceae > Streptomyces > Streptomyces sp. NPDC026672. Next base: position 74,975 of record NZ_JBEZXS010000001.1, on the reverse strand, counting down.
GACGCGCTGGAGATCGCCGCCGGACTTGAGGCGCACGGGGTCACCGACCGCACCGCCACCCGCTTCCGGCACCGCGACGTCTTCTCCCTCGCCGAGGAGATGTACGCCCGCGCCCCCCGCGACAACGACCCGCACCCCCACGCCGAACCGGCCACCGCGCCCCGCGCCCGCGCCGACTGGGCCCTGCTCGCCCTCCTCCCCGGTGTGCTGTGCGCCGCCGCCGTGACCGGCCTGCACCTCACCCACGGCCGCACCCGCCTCGCCGTGGCAGCCGCCGGCGTCCTCGTCGTGAGCCTCGCCGTGCGCGCACTCCTGCGCCGCGGCCCCCTCGCCCCGACCGCCGGCCCGCGGGGACGGCGCCCCACCACGCCCACCCACGCGTGGACCTGGTGCCTGATCACCTACGCCCTGCTCGGCGACGGCCTGCTCCGGGCCGTCCTGACCGGCGGCCCCGACGACCTGCCCGACGGCAGCCCCGACGGCCCCTGGCCCCTGGCCACCGCACCCGTCCTGGCCCTCGCCCTCGGCTGCGTCCCGGCGGCCTGGTGCGCCCACCTCTTCCTCACACACGCCCACCGCAGGCTCGGCTCCAGCCGCGGCCTGGAGGAGTTCTCCGCCGCCGTGCGCCCCGTGCTGCTCGGCACGTTCGCCCTGTACCTCGGCGCCCTCGCGGCCCTCACCGCCGCGACCGCCGCCGTCCTCGACGAACCCGCCGCCCACCCCGCCACCCTCGCCCTGGGCGCCCTCCTCCTGCTCGCCCGCCTGCTGACCGTCCACCACCTGCCCCGCCCGGCCTCCGTCGCGCTCGCCACGGCCGCCGGCGCCGAGGTCCTGGCACCCGCCCTGGTCCTCATCGGCCGCCTCCCGGGGTGCTCCTCCCTGGCCGTCCCGGTCCAGGTCCTCGTGGACGCCTGGGGCGCCGGAAGCGTCCCCGCGCTCGCCTGCGCTGCGGCGGCCCTGACGCTGCTGTACCACGCGACCCGCACCCTGACCCGGGCCTCCGCCCACGCGCCCGCGGCCGGACGGACATAAGACCCGCCCCGCCGCCGCGCACGGCACGCCCGCCCCACCAGCCCACCCCCCGCCGCAGGCGCCGGCGCCACCGCCGGAGGCAACCGCATCACCCTTCTGAAGGAGAAGACCAGATGACCACCTCCCGTCCCGGAGCATCCGGAGCCACCGGAGCGACCGGTGCGCACACCCCGGGAGCCGCCCGATGAGGGTCCTGCTGATCGGAGCCAACGGGTACCTCGGCCGCTTCGTCGCCGACCGCCTGCTCGCCGACCCGGCCGTCCAGCTCACCGCACTCGGCCGCGGCGACGACGCCGACGTCCGCTTCGACCTCGCCAGCGGCAGCCCCGGCGCGCTCACCCGCTTCCTCGACGCGGTCCACCCCGGCGTCGTCGTCAACTGCGCGGGCGCCACCCGCGGTGGGGCCCGCGAACTCACCCGGCACAACACCGTCGCCGTCGCCACCGTCTGCGAGGCCCTGCGCCGCAGCGGCTGCGGCGCCCGGCTCGTGCAGATCGGCTGCGGCGCCGAGTACGGCCCGAGCCAGCCCGGCTCCTCCACGGCCGAGGACGCCGTGCCCCGCCCCGGCGGTCCGTACGGCGTCAGCAAGCTCGCCGCCACCGAACTGGTCCTCGGCTCCGGACTGGACGCCGTCGTCCTGCGAGTGTTCTCGCCCGCCGGACCCGGCACCCCCGCCGGCTCCCCGCTCGGCCGGCTCGCCGAGGCCATGCGCCGCGCCATGCAGTCCGGCGACGGCGAACTCAAGCTCGGCGGCCTGGGCGCCCAGCGGGACTTCGTCGACGTCCGCGACGTCGCCCGCGCCGTGCACGCGGCCTCCCTCTCCGCCGCACAGGGCGTCATCAACATCGGTTCCGGCCGCGCCGTCCGCCTGCGCGACGCCGCCGTCGTCCTCGCCCGGGTCGCCGGATACGGCGGCGCCCTGCACGAACTCGACGGCCCTCCCGGCCCGTTGCGGGTGCCCCTCGGCCATCCCCGCGGCGACTCCGACCACGGCGCCCCGGTCGCGTTCCCGTACCCGGACGGCTGCGGCAGCTGGCAGCAGGCCGATGTGCGCACCGCCCGCGACCGGCTCGGCTGGCGGCCCCGGATCAACCTGGAGGAATCCCTCGCCGACATCTGGATGGAGGCGGCATGCCGCATCTGACCAGCACCCGACCGGGCAGCACGAGCACCGGACACGGCACCGCGTTCGGCATCCCCGGCTACGCCCACCCCCTCGTCGCCCCCGACGAATGGGCCGGACTCACCCGCCCCGGCACCCCCCTGCACTGGGTCGTCCTCAACGTCGCCGACGGCCCCGGCATCCGGCCCGACCCGCACTGCCTGGAGGCGGCGGGCCGGCTGAGCAACGCGGGCATCCGCGTCCTCGGCCACCTCGACACCACCTACGGCGCCCGGCCCGTGCGCGACCTGCTGGCCGACGCGCAGCGCTACGTCGACTGGTACCGCGTCGACGGCTTCCTGCTGGACCGCTGCCCCACCGAGCGCGGCGACCTCCCGGAGATACGCCGCGCCATCACCGGGCTGCGCGGCCTGCGTGACGGCGTCCACATCGTGCTCGGCCACGGCCGCCATCCCCACGCCGGCTACGCCGAGAACGCCGACCAGATCGTGACCTTCTCCGGCCCCTGGTCCGAGTACCGCTGGTCGCAGGCCGCCGACTGGACCGCCGACCATCCGCCGGACCGCTTCTGCCACTTCGTGCACGGCGTGCCCCGTCGCCATCTCGACGAGGCGCTGCGCATCGCGCGCTGGCAGGGCGCCGCCACCATCTGGTTCACCGACCGCACCGACCGCACCGACCGGGGCGGCCGGGGTGGCCGGAGCGACCCCTGGGAGACCATGCCCGGCTACTGGGACGACATCGTCTCGCGAGTCGGAACGGGTGTCTCGGAATGAAGATGGCCATGGCAGTGTTACCGGTAGAACATCTGTAGTGATCGACCGACCAACGGAGTCCCCGTGTCGCTGCCACCCCTGGTCGAGCCGGCTTCCGAGCTCACCGTAGACGAGGTCCGCAGGTACTCCCGCCACCTGATCATCCCCGATGTCGGGATGGACGGGCAGAAGCGGCTGAAGAACGCGAAGGTGCTCTGCGTGGGCGCCGGCGGCCTGGGCTCGCCGGCGCTGATGTACCTGGCCGCCGCGGGCGTCGGCACGCTCGGCATCGTGGAGTTCGACGAGGTCGACGAGTCGAACCTCCAGCGCCAGATCATCCACAGCCAGGCCGACATCGGCCGCTCCAAGGCCGAGTCCGCGCGTGACAGCGTCAAGGGCATCAACCCGTACGTGAACGTGATCCTTCACGAGGAGCGGCTCGAGGCCGACAACGTGATGGACATCTTCAGCCAGTACGACCTGATCGTCGACGGCACGGACAACTTCGCGACCCGCTACCTGGTCAACGACGCCTGCGTGCTGCTCAACAAGCCCTATGTATGGGGCTCGATCTACCGCTTCGACGGCCAGGCGTCCGTCTTCTGGTCCGAGCACGGTCCCTGCTACCGCTGCCTCTACCCGGAGCCCCCGCCCCCCGGCATGGTTCCCTCCTGCGCCGAGGGCGGCGTCCTGGGCGTGCTGTGCGCGTCCATCGGCTCCATCCAGGTCACCGAGGCGATCAAGGTCCTCACCGGCACCGGCGAACCGCTGGTCGGCCGACTGATGATCTACGACGCCCTGGAGATGCAGTACCGCCAGGTCAAGGTCCGCAAGGACCCCGACTGCGCGGTCTGCGGCGAGAACCCGACCGTCACCGAGCTCATCGACTACGAGGCCTTCTGCGGCGTCGTCTCCGAGGAGGCCCAGGCGGCGGCCGCCGACTCGACGATCACTCCCAAGCAGCTCAAGGAGTGGATCGACGACGGTGAGAACATCGAGATCATCGACGTCCGCGAGCCGAACGAGTACGAGATCGTCTCCATCCCGGGCGCCAAGCTGATCCCGAAGAACGAGTTCCTGATGGGCACCGCCCTGGAGATCCTGCCGCAGGACAAGAAGATCGTCCTGCATTGCAAGACGGGTGTCCGCAGTGCGGAGGTCCTCGCCGTCCTGAAGTCCGCGGGCTTCTCCGACGCCGTGCACGTCGGCGGCGGCGTCATCGGCTGGGTCAACCAGATCGAGCCGAGCAAGCCGGTCTACTAGACCCGCTCCTTCCCGGGTCCCCGAGGGGCTCGGCACCCTGTGTGCCGGGCCCCTCTCCGCTGCCCGGGGGCCGGGACCGGGCGGGGGCGCTACGAGCAGACCTTGCCGTCCTCCGGCACCGTCCCCTTCAGCAGATAGGCGTCGACCGTCGAGTCCACGCAGTCGTTCCCGTTGCCGTACGCCCCGTGGCCCTCGCCCTTCCAGGTCAGCTCCACACCGACGCCCTTGCCCAGTTCGTCGGCCATCCTGCGGGCCCCCTCGTACGGGGTCGCCGGGTCCCTGGTGTTGCCGACCACCAGGACCGGTGCCGCACCCGGCGCGCTCACTTCCGGGGTGTCGTACTGCCCGGCCACCGGCCAGTCGTGGCACCATCCGGCCGTGTCCCAGCCGAGGAAGTCCCCGAACACCGGCGAGATCCGCTCGAATCGGGGCAGCAGCGCCTTCGTCGCCTCCAGCGTGGGCCGCTGCTTGTCGTCCAGACACGATATGGCCCGTTGCGAGTGGGCCGACGTGCCGTAGTGGCCCGAGGAGTCCCGCTCGTTGTAGTCGTCGGCCAGCGACAGCAGCCGTGAACCGTCGCCGTCCTGCGCCGACTTCAGGGCATCGGTCAGCTGCGGCCAGCTCGTCCTGCTGTAGAGGGGGAGGACGATGCCGGTGACCGCGAGGGTCTGGGTGAGCTTGCGGCCGGACGAGGTGGGCAGCGGGTGGGCGTCCAGCCGATCCAGCATCGCGGCGATCTTCCGGGAGCCCTGCTCGGGGTCCTGGCCCGTCGACCTGAGGTAGTCGTCCAGGGCCCGTTGGAAGCCCCTGGCCTGGTTCTCGGCGTGGCCCACCGTGTCGGCGGTCGGGTCGACCACCGCGTCGAGGACCAGCCGGCCGACGTTCCGGGGGAACAGGTGGGCGTAGACGCCGCCGAGTTCGGTGCCGTAGGAGATGCCGAAGTAGTGCAGCTCGTCGTCGCCGAGGACCTGGCGCATCAGGTCCATGTCGCGGGCCGTGTCGGTCGTCGAGACATGGGCCAGCAGCGGTCCGGCGGCCCGCTCGCAGCCCTTGGCCATGCCGGTGGCGTCCTGGAAGTACGCCCGCTCCTCGGCCGGGGTGTCCGGCGTCGCGTCGACCGTCTCGGCCGCCCGGATGTCCCGGTCGTCGCGGCAGCGCAGCCCCTCGCTCGCGCCGACTCCGCGCGGGTCCCAGCTCACCAGGTCGTAGCGCCGGTGGAGTTCGGACGCCGTGTCCGCGTAGTAGGGCAGGGTCGACACTCCCGAGCCGCCCGGCCCGCCGAAGTTGAAGAGGAGCGATCCGAGGCGGTCGCCGCCGGTCGCACGGGAACGGATCAGCGCGAGCTCGATGGTCTCGCCTTCCGGCTTGTTCCAGTCCAGTGGCGCCTTGATCGTCGCGCACTGCCAACTGCCGTCCGGCGCGGGCGAGTCGGCCGTGCCCTTGCAGCGGCCCCAGTCCGGCTTCTGCGAGGTGAGCGACGCGGGCAGGGTGACGGACGGTTGGCCGGCGGGCGGCGCCGACGAGGCGTCCGACCGGTTCCCGCCCTTGTCCCCGCCTCCGCCCGAGCCGCCCGCACCGGACGGGCCGCCCCCGCACCCGGCCAGCAGCGCCACCGCGGCGACCGCGGTCGTCCACCGTGCGAATCGCGACATGCACACCCCCCTCACAGGCCCTCCGCACATCGGTCAGCGGAAAGCGGTCAGGCCATGGTATGCGGACCGGACCCAGCCCGTGACGGCCTGTGGATAACCCTTTGACCTGCGGTTTCATCGGGCAGGCGGGGTGGTTCAGGAGCAGACCTTGCCCGCCGCGGGCACCTTCCCGTCCAGCAGATAGCCGTCCACGGCACCCTGCACGCACTTGTTCTTGCTGTCGTACGAGCCGTGCCCCTGCCCCTTGTACGTCAGCTCCACGCCGACCCCCTTGCCGAGCGCTTCCACCATCCTGCGCGCGCCCTCGTACGGAGTCGCCGGGTCGCCGGTGTTGCCGACGACGAGGATCGGCGCCGCGCCGGGCGCGCTCACGTCGGGGTGGTCGGCCGCGCCGGGCACCGCCCAGTCGGTGCAGCTGATCATGCCCCAGGCCAGGAAGTCCCCGAACAGCGGGGAGGCGGCGCGGAACTCGGGCAGCCTCTCCTGGACGAAGGCGGGTGTGTAACGGGGTTTCTCGTCGGCGCAGTTGATGGCCACGTTCGCCGCCGTGATGTTGCTGTACTCGCCGTTCTCGCTACGGCCGTTCATCGAGTCGGACAGCAGCATCAGAATCCTGCCGTCGCCGTCGTACGCCTCCTCCAGGCCCTCGGTGAGGTACTCCCAGAAGTCCTTCGAGTACAGCGACTGCGCGATGCCGTTGGTCGCGGCGGTCTGGGTCAGATCACGCGGGAAGATGCCGGGGATCGGCTTCTTCTCCAGGTCCGCGAGCAGCTTCGCGATGCGGTCCTTGACGTCCTGCGGGGTGTCGCCGATCGGGCAGTCGGTCGTCTTCGACGTGCAGTCCTCGGCGAAGTTGTCGAGCGCGAGCTGGAAGCCCTTGGCCTGGCCCAGCGAGCTCTGCTCGGGGTTCTGCGTGGGGTCGACGACCGCGTCGAAGACGGCCCGGCCCACCCGCTTCGGGAACAGGTGGGCGTAGACGCCGCCGAGTTCGGTGCCGTAGGAGATGCCGAAGTAGTGCAGCTTGTCGTCGCCGAGCACCTGGCGCATCAGGTCCATGTCGCGGGCGGCGTCGGTGGTGCGCACATGCGGCAGGACCGCTTCGGAGTTCTTCTCGCAGGCCGAGTTGAACCGCCTGGTGCGGTCCACGAGCTGGGTGCGTTCCGCGCTGTCGTCGGGCGTCGCGTCCTGCTGGAAGAACACGTCGAGCTGCGCGTTGCTCTCGCATTCGACGGGGTCGCTGCGGCCGACCCCGCGCGGGTCGAAGCTGACCAGGTCGTAGCGGGTGCGCAGCTTCGCGTAGTCCTCGCCGAAGGCGGGCAGCGTGGTGACGCCGCTGCCGCCGGGTCCGCCGAAGTTGAAGATCAGCGAGCCGATCCGCCGGTCCGCCGGTCCGCTCGCCCTGGCCCGGATCAGGGCGATCCCGATGGTGTCGCCCTTGGGGTCACCCCAGTCGAGCGGTGCCTTCATGGTGGCGCACTGCCAGGGGGTGCCGCCCGGCAGCGGCGAGGGGGCGCTGCCGCCGCCCTCCGCCTCGGACGGGGCCGGGCAGTCCTTCCAGTCGAGTTCCTGGGCCGTCAGATCCCCGTCGCCGGTGTCGCTCCCGCAGCCCGCGAGCAGGGCGGACAGCACGGCGGCAGCAGTCAGGGCGGCGCGGATCCGCGATGGCTTCGGCATGAATCCATCCTGCGGTCGCGCACGTCAGCCCGCTCGGGGCATGGGCCGTAAGAGGTACGGGCCCCAGGCCCCCTAGAGCGCGCCCTTGCGTGTGAGGTGGTTGAAGGCGAGCCAGCCAGGGAGCACCGGGATCCACAGCGTGAGCAGGCGGAACAGCAGGACGGCCGGTGCGGCGACCTCCTTGGGGAGGCCGACGGCGATCAGTCCGACGGTCAGGGTGGCCTCGACCGCGCCCACGCCGCCCGGCGTCGGCGCGGCGGAGCCGAGGGCGTTGCCGGCGAGGAAGACGACCGCGACGCTCGCGATGCTCAGGGACGTCGAGTCGTCGCCGAACGCGCGGATCGACGCGTCCAGGCACATCACGAAGCAGGCCGTGAGCAGCAGCATCCCGCCGATGCCGGTGACGAGCTTCTGCGGCCGCTGGAGCACGTCGAGCATGCGCGGGACGACCCCCGCGAACAGCGACCTCACGCGTGTGACGAGGAACTTCCGCAGGAACGGCACCGACGTCACCACGAGGACCAGCACCGCGACCGTCAGCAGGCCCGCGATGACCGTGCGGGACGGCGACAGCGACGGCGTCTTCTCCGTGCCGGTCAGATAGCCGAAGGACAGCAGCATCAGGATGTGGCAGCCCAGCCCGAACAATTGCGAGGCACCCACGCTCGCCACCGCGAGCCCGGGGCGCACGCCGGAGCGCTGGAGGAAGCGTGTGTTGAGGGCCACCCCGCCGACGGCGGCCGGCGCCACGATCTTCACGAACGACCCGGCGACCTGTGCCGCGATGGTCCGCAGGAACGGCACCCGCTCGGGCACGAACCCCAGCAGCGCCATGGCCGCGGCGACGTAGCTGAGCGCCGAGAACAGCACCGCGGCGATCACCCAGCCCCACTGGGCCTGCGAGAACAGCGTGCCGAACTCGATGTGCGTGAGCTGCGTCAGCAGGAAGTACGCGCCGATGGCGCCGGCGATGAAGCTGATCAGCGTGCGCGGACGCACACGCTCCAGACGGGCCGGCTCGACGGGGGCCTGCGGCCTGATGCGCAGCACCTGGTGCCGGATCTGGGTGAGCAGGTCCTCCTCGCGGGCCTCCTCCAGCGCCTCGTCGATCGCCCGCTTCTCGGCCCGCTGCTCGGCGCGCACCGTCTTCTTGTCGGGGTTCTCCAGGGCGGGCCTGGTGTCCTCCGACGCCTCCGCGATGCGGGCGAGCTTCGCCTGCCGGGAGGCCTCGATCACGGCGTCGCGCTCGCGCTGGGCCCGTTCGCGGGCGAGCCTGCGCAGCGTCCCGCGCGTGGAGCGTGTCAGGGCGATCGGCTGGAGCATCGGCAGACAGTCGGCGACGGCGTCGGGACCGAGGACACCGACCGCCGAGGCCACCGCCCGTTCGGCGCCGACCCGCAGCCCGAGCGTGGTGACCAGCTGGGCGACGTCCATGCGCAGCAGCAGGTCACCGGCCGCGATCTCGCCGCCGCGCAGATCGGTGAGGATCACCGCGCCGGAACGATCCACCAGTATCGCGTCGCCCGCGAGCCTGCGGTGCGCGATGCGCCGGGACTGCAGCGCCCGCACCTGGTGCCAGGTGTGGTGCAGCAGATCGTCCGTGATCTCCTCGTCCGCCAGCGAGTCCAGGGTGCGCCCGCCGGTGTGCTCGTAGACGAGCATGACGGCGTCGGGGCCCAGCTCGGAGGTCGCGATCAGCTTGGGCGCGTTGGCGCCGGCCGCGATGGCCGCGTAGGCCAGCAGCGCCTCCTGCTCCAGGGCCTGGCGCAGCGACTGGAGGCTGCTGCGCGTGGCGAACCCGCGCAGGGTCAGGTTGCGCCACGCGCGGTAGAAGAACCCCTGGGCCTGCTGCTCCCGGTCGACGACGGTGACGTCCAGGGGCGGGCCGTCCTCCAGGGTCACGAAGTAGCGCCGGCCGCGGTCGCCGTTCTCGGTGTCGGCGATCTCCTCGCGGGCCGCGCCGACCGGGTGGAAGCCGACGTGCCGCAGACCGGCGAGCAGGGTCCGTCCCGTGGGCCGCACGTTGGGCGAGCCGACCGCGTACAGCGTCCCGTAGGCGACGGTCCAGCCGATGAGCACCGTCAGGATGATCGAGAACGGTGTCGTGTAGCCCGTGACCAGCATGGAGAACGCGTCGAGCAGCAGCACGATCCACAGCACGGCCCGCCAGCGCGGTCTGCGGGACATGCCGACGGCCGTCATGTAGGCGATGACGGGTGCCAGATAGCCGTGCACCGGATCGGTCAGGGCGTGGATGTCGCCGGGGGAGGGCTGGGTGAGCGCCTCCTGGATGGAGTGCGGGGCGGCCCGGGCCACCCACAGGTCCGTGGCCAGTGTCACCCCGTGGGCGAGGACCGCCGCGAGCACGCCGTCGGCGATGCGCAGCCCGTCCCGTTTGATCAGCCGCTCGATGGCGAACGCGACCGGTACCAGCAGGATCGCGATGCTGGACGCCAGCCCCGCGATCTTGATGAGCAGGTCGGGCGCCTGTCCCGTGCCCTTGTTGATGTCCTGTTCGAGGCCCGAGGTGGTGCCGTGGGCGAAGGCTGCGACGGCGAGCAGCACACCGATGGCGAGCAGGCCCACCAGCAGCCGCATCAGGTCCGGGGGACGGTGCACACGCGCGGGCAGGAGGGGTTCGTCACCCTCCACCTCGTCGGTGTGCTGGTCCTCCCCGCAGTCGTCGTCCGGCACGGGCGGCCGGGCCCCGGAGTCCTCCCCCGCGGGCCGCTTCGTCTCGGGACCGGCGGTGTCCGGGCGCGCCGCTGCGTCAGAGGTGCCCTCCCCGCCGTCGGGGTGCACGCCCTGCTCGTTCATCGTCTCTTCTTGATCTCGTATCACCGGTCACCGCCCGCACGATGGTGGCATGCCCCACCGACACACAGGGGTGCCAGGGTGCACCTGCGGGGGCGCACAGTCTGCCCGAAGCGCCGCCGGAGGGCGAGGGAGAGCCGCGGCGCCGGGGGCGTCACGTTGTCGGTCAGGTGGGGCAGGATGGGTCGAATGAGCGAGCAGAGGCTTCCGGAGGACACCGAGGAGCGCCCCGCCGACGCGCTGCCGGAGTACGCCGAGCGGGTCCTCGACGTCGCCGAGCGCGTCCCGCCCGGCCGGGTCATGACGTACGGCGACGTCGCCGAGTGGCTGGGGGAGGGCGGCCCGCGCCAGGTCGGCCGGGTGATGGCCCTCTACGGGGGCGCCGTCCCGTGGTGGCGCGTGGTGCGCTCCGACGGGGTGCTCCTCCCGGGGCACGAGCTGCGGGCGCTCGATCAGTACCGCGCGGAGGGCACCCCGCTGAGGGAGGCGAGCAGAGCCGCCGAGGGCCACCTGCCGCGGATCGACATGCGGCGCGCGCGGTGGGACGGCGAGGACGCGGAGGGTCACACCTGACAGCTTCCGCCATCGGAGGGCTCCGAGGGGAACCCGTGGCCCGTACGGGTGACACGGGGGACGCCCGTGGCATGCCGTACGTTCGAGAAGCGTGGGACGCGCGTGCCGCGTGCGCCGGGAGGGAACAGGCCGAAGCCCTGCTTCCGTCCGAGGCGACGGCGTAGCGTCGGTGCGTGTCCCGCCCACCCCGCGGTCACCGCCCTTCCCGTACGACGGCCCGCGTACCCGTCACCCGACCGCCCCCGGCGCCGCGCGCCGACCGAGACAGCCCCGAGCACCAGCACCAGGACCGGCGAACCACGTGAGCTTCCCTTCCTCCACCGGGCACCTTCCGCACCACCGGGTGCGGCAGGGGAACCGTGGCGCCTACCGGCTGGTGCGGACCCCGCCGGCCGAAGCCGTCCCCCCTCGTCTGGACGCCGCCCAGCGCGCGGTGGTTGACCACCGCACCGGCCCGCTCCTGGTGCTCGCCGGACCCGGCACCGGCAAGACCACCACACTCGTCGAGTCCGTCGCCGCCCGGATCGCCGCCCGCGCGGACCCCGAGCGCGTCCTCGTGCTCACCTTCAGCCGCAAGGCCGCCGTCGAACTGCGCGACCGCATGGCCCGGCGCGTCGGCGCCGCCCGCGCCCCCCGGGCGACCACCTTCCACTCGTACTGCTACGCCCTGGTCCGCGCCCACCAGGACAGCGAACTGTTCGCGGAGCCCCTGCGCCTGCTCTCCGGCCCCGAGCAGGACGTGACCGTCCGCGAACTGCTCGCCGGTGAGCCGGAGCTGGAGCGGCTCGGACTGACCCATGTGCGCTGGCCGGACGAGCTGCGCGCCTGCCTGACCACCCGGGGCTTCGCCGACGAGGTCCGCGCGGTCCTCGCCCGCAGCCGGGAGCTGGGCCTCGGCCCCGGCGCCCTGGACGCCTTCGCCCGCCGCATCGGCCGCCCCGACTGGCGGGCCGCGGCCGCCTTCCTCGCCGAGTACCTGGACGTGCTCGACCTCCAGGGCGTGCTCGACTACGCCGAACTCGTCCACCGCGCCGTGCTGCTGGCCCACCGCCCCGAGGTCGCCGCCGACCTGGCCGCCCGCTACGACGCCGTGTACGTCGACGAGTACCAGGACACCGACCCGGCCCAGGTCCGCCTCCTGCACGCCCTGGCGGGCGGCGGCCGGACCCTGGTGGCCCTCGGCGACCCCGACCAGTCGATCTACACGTTCCGGGGCGCCGACGTGAACGGCATCCTGGACTTCCCCGCCGCCTTCCCGCGCGTGGACGGCAGCCCGGCCCCCGTCGAGGTCCTGGGCACCTCCCGCCGCTCCGGCGCCGACCTGCTGTCCGCCACCCGGCTGCTCACCCGGCGGATGACCCTGACCCGGCTGCCCGCCGACAAGGTCCGCGCCCACCGCGACCTCGCCCCCGTGCGGGACGGCGGCCGCGTCGACGTGCACACCTACCCCAGCCCCGGCGCGGAGCTGGAGCACGTCGCCGACGTCCTGCGCCGGGCGCACCTTGAGGACGGCGTCCCCTGGAGCGACATGGCCGTCCTGGTCCGCGCGGGAGCCCGCATCCCCGCCGTCCGCCGCGCCCTCACCGCCGCGGGCGTGCCCCTGGACATCGACGGCGACGACCTGCCCCTGCGCCACGAACCCGCCGTCGCCCCCCTGCTCACCGCGCTGCGGGCGGTCGCCACGGCGGAAGCCGCCCGCCCCGCGCGCGACGAGCCCGCCCCGGACACCTCGTGGCTCGACACCGAGACCGCGCTCACCCTGCTCACCTCGCCGCTCGCCGGCATGGACGCCGCCGACCTGCGCCGCCTCGGCCGCGCCCTGCGTGAGGAGGAACGGGCCGGCGGCAACCCGCTGCCGCCGCCCTCCGACGACCTGCTCGCGCGGGCCCTCGCCGAACCGGAGCGGCTGGTCGCCCACGACCCCGCCTACGCGCGCGGCGCCCAGCGCCTCGGCGGCCTGCTCCGGAAGGCCCGCGAGGGCCTCGCCGGCGGCGGCACGGCCGAGGAGGCCCTGTGGGCCCTGTGGAACGGCACACCGTGGCCCTCCCGCCTGGAACGGCTCTCCCGGCGCGGCGGCGCTGCGGGCCGCAACGCCGACCGCGACCTCGACGCCGTGTGCGCCCTGTTCGCGACCGCCGCGCGCGCGGAGGAGCGCACCGGAGGACGGGGCGCCCTGAACTTCCTTGAGGAGGTCGACGCCGAGGACATCGCCGCCGACACGCTCACCCGGCGGGCCGTCCGCCCCGACGCCGTCCGCCTGATGACCGCGCACCGCGCCAAGGGCCTCGAATGGCGCCTGGTCGTCGTCGCGGGCGTCCAGGAAGGGCTCTGGCCGGACCTGCGCCGCCGCGGCTCCCTCCTGGAGGCCGACCGGATCGGCCGTGACGGACTCGCCGAACCGCTCACCCCCGGCGCGCTGCTCGCCGAGGAGCGCCGCCTGTTCTACGTCGCCGCCACACGCGCGCGGGAACGCCTCGTCGTCACCGCCGTGAAGGCCCCCGCGGACGACGGCGACCAGCCCTCCCGGTTCCTCACCGAACTCGGCGTCGAACCCCAGGACGTCACCGGCCGCCCCCGCCGCCCCCTGTCCGTGGCCGCGCTGGTCGCCGAGCTGCGCGCCACGACCGTCGACCCGCGCGCGTCCGCGACGCTGCGCGAGGCGGCCGCCCGCCGCCTGGCCCGCCTCGCCGCGCTCGCCGACGAGGACGGCCGCCCCCTGGTGCCCTCCGCCCACCCCTACCGCTGGTGGGGCATGGACGACCCGACCGAGAACAAGGTGCCGCTGCGCGACCGCGACCAGCCCGTCGTGCTGTCCGGCAGCGCCCTCGACCAGCTCGCCAACACCTGCTCCCTGCAGTGGTTCCTCGGCCGCGAGGTCAAGGCCGACGCGCCCGCCACCGCCGCCCAGGGCTTCGGCAACGTGGTCCACGTCCTCGCCGACGAGGTCGCCTCCGGACGCACCCCCGCCGACCTCGCCGTCCTGATGGAACGCCTGGAATCGGTGTGGAACGCGCTCGCCTTCGACGCGCCCTGGAAGTCGGAGCAGGAGAAGGCCACCGCGCGCGTGGCGCTCGAACGCTTCCTGAAGTGGCACGTCATGGACCGCACCGGGCGCACCCCGGTCGCCAGCGAGCACGACTTCGACGTCACCCTCGAAGCGGGCGACTACGAGGTCCGCGTCCGCGGCCAGATGGACCGCGTCGAGGCGAACGCCGGGGGCCGCGCCTACGTCGTCGACTTCAAGACCGGCAAACAAGCGCCCAGCTCGGCCGAGGTGGCCCGCCACCCCCAGCTGGCCGTCTACCAGCTCGCCGTCCGCGAGGGCGCCGTCGACGACGCCTTCGACGGCGTACGCCCCGAACCCGGCGGCGCCGAACTCGTGCAGCTGCGGCAGGGCGCCGCGCGGAAGGACGGCGGCGAGACCCTGCCCAAGGTGCAGGCCCAGGAGCCCCTGGAGGGGGAGTGGGTCGGCGATCTGCTGGCCACCGCGGCGGGCAAGGTCCTCGACGAACGGTTCACGCCCACCACCGGCCAGCACTGCGCGCACTGCGCCTTCCGGGCCTCGTGCAGCGCACGCCCCGAGGGCCGGCACGTCGTCGAGTGACCCGCCGCACCCCGGCCGCCGACCCGTGCCGCACCGGGCCCGGCCGCCCGGCCGGACGGGCTGTCGGTGGCCGCCGCTAGCCTCGTGACCATGCGCCCCCGCATCACCGACCCCGAGCAGCTCAAGGAGCTCCTCGGCATCCCGTTCACCCCGGAGCAGACGGCCTGCATCACCGCGCCGCCCGCCCCGCAGGTGATCGTGGCCGGCGCGGGCTCGGGCAAGACGACCGTCATGGCGGCCCGCGTGGTGTGGCTCGTCGGCACCGGACAGGTCGCCCCCGAACAGGTCCTCGGCCTGACCTTCACCAACAAGGCGGCCGGCGAACTCGCCGAACGCGTCCGCAAGGCACTGGTCAAGGCCGGCGTCACCGACCCCGACGTCATCGACCCGGACGACCCGCCCGGCGAACCGGTGATCTCCACGTACCACGCCTTCGCGGGCCGCATGCTCACCGACCACGGGCTGCGCATCGGACTGGAACCGTCCTCCCGCCTCCTCGCCGACGCCACCCGCTTCCAGCTCGCCGCGCGTGTGCTGCGCGAGGCGCCCGGCCCCTACCCGGCGCTCACCCGCTCCTTCGCCGACCTCGTCAGCGACCTGCTCGCCCTCGACGCCGAGCTGTCCGAACACCTCGTACGCCCCGAGGACCTGCGCACCTGGGACGCCGGACTGCTGCACACCCTGGAAGGGACCCGGCTCAGCAACGCCGACCTGCGCAAGGTCCCCGAGACGGCCGCCGCCCGCCGCGAACTCGCCGACCTCGTCCTGCGCTACCGCGCGGCCAAACGCGAACGCGACCTGCTCGACTTCGGCGACCAGATCGCCCTGTCCGCGCGGCTCGCCCGCGTCCCGGAGGTGGGGCGCGTCCTGCGCGACGAGTTCCGCGTGGTGCTCCTCGACGAGTACCAGGACACGTCCGTCGCCCAGCGCGTCCTGCTCGCGGGCCTGTTCGGCGACGGCACCGGCCACCCCGTCACCGCCGTCGGCGACCCCTGCCAGGCCATCTACGGCTGGCGCGGCGCATCCGTCGCCAACCTCGACGACTTCCCCGAGCACTTCGCCCGCGCCGACGGCGGCCCCGCCACCCGCCAGTCCCTGAGCGAGAACCGCCGCAGCGGCGGTCGCCTCCTGGACCTGGCCAACGGCCTCGCCGCCCCCCTGCGCGCCCTGCACGCGGGAGTGGAGGCGCTGCGCCCGGCCCCGGGCGCCGAACGCGACGGCATCGTCCGCTGCGCCCTGCTGCCCACCCACGCGGAGGAGATCGACTGGATCGCCGACTCGATCGCGCACCTGGTGCGCACCGGGAAGGCACCCGGCGAGATCGCCGTCCTGTGCCGCACGGCCGGCGACTTCGCCGAGATCCAGGGCGCCCTGGTCGCCCGGGACGTCCCCGTCGAGGTCGTCGGCCTCTCCGGACTGCTGCACCTGCCCGAGGTCGCCGACCTCGTCGCCGTCTGCGAGGTCCTCCAGGATCCCGGGGCCAACGCCTCCCTGGTCCGGCTGCTCACCGGCCCGCGCTGGCGCATCGGCCCCCGCGACCTCGCCCTCCTGGGCCGACGCGCCCGCCTGCTCGTGGCCCCCACACGCGTGGGAGCCGACGAGGACCCGGACCGCAGGCTCGCCGAAGCCGTGGAAGGCGTCGACCCCGCCGAGGTGATCTCGCTCGCCGACGCCCTCGACACGTTCCTGGAGACCCCCATGGACGGCCGGGGCGACGACGACGGGCTGCCGTTCTCGTCCGACGCGCGCGTGCGCTTCGCCCGCCTCGCCACCGAACTGCGCGATCTGCGCCGCTCCCTGTCCGACCCGCTCATGGACGTCCTGCACCGCGTCCTCGCCGTCACCGGCCTCGAAATCGAACTGTCGGCGTCCCCGCACGCCCTCGCCGCCCGCCGCCGCGAGACCCTGTCCAACTTCCTCGACGTCGCCGCCTCCTTCGCCGCGGGCGACGGCGAGGCCACCCTGCTGGCCTTCCTCGGCTTCCTGCGCACCGCCGCGCAGTACGAGAAGGGCCTCGACAACGCCCTGCCCGGCGGCGAGAACACCGTCAAGGTGCTCACCGCCCACAGGTCCAAGGGCCTGGAGTGGGACGTCGTCGCCGTCCCCGGCCTGGTCACCGGCACGTTCCCCAGCGCCCAGGGCCGCGAGAAGTGGACCGCCCAGGCCAAGGCGCTGCCGCACGCCCTGCGCGGCGACAGCGACACCCTGCCCGACGTCCACGCGTGGGACTCCCGGGGCATGAAGGCGTTCCACGAGGCCATGAAGGAGCACCAGCACACCGAGGAGCTGCGCCTCGGCTACGTCACCTTCACCCGCCCCCGCTCCCTGCTCCTCGGCTCCGGCCACTGGTGGGGCCCCGCCCAGAAGCGGCCCCGCGGCCCCTCCGACTTCCTGCTCGCCCTCCACGACCACTGCGCCGCCGGACACGGCGAGATCGAGGCATGGGCGGACGCCCCCGAGGAGGACGAGGAGAACCCCGCCCTGCACCGCGCGACCGGCGACGAGGCGTGGCCGCTGCCGCTCGACGCCGACGCCCTGCTGCGGCGCCGTGAGGCCGCCAGGACGGTCCTCGCCCACCTGGACGCCCTCGCCTCCCAGGAGACCGTCCGCCCGCCCGCCGTCCACGACGCCGACAGCCACGACGACCCCGACTGGCCCCCGCCGCCCGACGACGAGGAC
Source organism: Streptomyces sp. NPDC026672 (assembly GCF_040638185.1). Classification (NCBI taxonomy): domain Bacteria; kingdom Bacillati; phylum Actinomycetota; class Actinomycetes; order Kitasatosporales; family Streptomycetaceae; genus Streptomyces; species Streptomyces sp. NPDC026672. The sequence continues at coordinate 57,806 of NZ_JBEZXS010000001.1, read as the reverse complement.
CCCTTCGGCGACGAACCCGACGTCGAGGACCCCACCGGCTGGGACGAATGGAGCCCCGACCGTCCCACGGTCCCGCACCAGGCGGGCGCCCCCACCGTGCCGCCCGCCACCGCGCCGGACGTCACCGGCCCCGCCGCACCGGAGAACGAACCCCTCACCCCCGAGGAGGCCCGCACCCTCGCCTCCTGGGACCGTGACCTCGACGCCCTCACCGACGAACTCCTGCGCGTCCGCAGCAGCGTCACCGACGTCCCCCTGCCCGCCACCCTCAGCGCCACCCAGCTGCTGCGCCTGGCCGAGGACCCGGACGCGCTCGCCCAGGAACTCGCGCGTCCCATGCCGCGCCCCCCGCAACCCGCCGCGCGCCGGGGCACCCGTTTTCACGCGTGGGTGGAGGCACGCTTCGAGGAGCTGACGCTCCCGATGCTGGAGCCGGACGAGCTGCCCGGCACCGACGCGGAGATCGCCGACGAACGCGACCTCGAAGCCCTCAAGGAGGCGTTCGAACGCACCGAGTACGCACGCCGCACCCCCCACCGCGTCGAGGTCCCCGTCCAGCTCACCCTGGCCGGCCGTGTCGTGCGGGGCCGCATCGACGCCGTCTACCGGACCGGCGACGGCGACACGGCGACGTACGAGATCCTCGACTGGAAGACCAGCCGCACCCGCACCGCGGACCCGCTCCAGCTCGCGGTGTACCGGCTCGCCTGGGCCGAACAGGAGGGCGTCCCGCCCGAATCGGTCACGGCCGCCTTCCTGTACGTGCGCACCGGCGAGGTCGTACGCCCCGACCTCCCCGACCGTCCCGCACTCGAACGCCTGCTCACCGGGGAGACCGAGTGTGACGAACCGCCCGACCGGGAAGTCCCCGCGGGCCGATAGGCTCGAAGCATGAGCCAGACCCCGGACAACGCCGTCCGCGCGTACATCGAGCAGCACCGTGCCGCCTTCCTCGACGATCTCGCCGCATGGCTGCGCATCCCCTCCGTGTCGGCCCAGCCCGACCACGCGCCCGATGTCCGCCGCAGCGCCGACTGGCTCGCCACCAAGCTCGCGGAGACCGGCTTCCCGGTCACCGAGGTCTGGGAGACCGCGGGCGCCCCGGCCGTCTTCGCCGAGTGGCCCGCCGGCGACCCCGAGGCCCCCACGGTCCTCGTCTACGGCCACCACGACGTCCAGCCCGCCGCCCGCGAGGACGGCTGGGCCAGTGACCCCTTCGAGCCCGTCGTGCGGGACGGACGCCTCTACGCGCGCGGGGCTGCCGACGACAAGGGCCAGGTGTTCTTCCACACACTCGGCGTCCGCGCCCATCTCGCCGCCACCGGCCGCACCGCCCCCGCCGTGCACCTGAAGCTGCTCGTCGAGGGCGAGGAGGAGTCCGGCTCCCCGCACTTCCGGGCCCTCGTCGAGGAGCACGCCGACCGGCTCGCCACCGACGCCGTGATCGTCTCCGACACCGGCATGTGGTCCGCGGACACCCCCACCGTCTGCACCGGCATGCGCGGCCTCGCCGAGTGCGAGATCCGGCTGCAGGGCCCCGACCAGGACATCCACTCCGGCTCCTTCGGCGGCGCGGTGCCCAACCCCGCGACCGCGGCGGCCCGCCTCGTCGCCGCCCTGCACGACGACCACGCGCGGGTCGCGATCCCCGGCTTCTACGACGGTGTCGTCGACCTCACCGACCGGGAACGCGCCCTCTTCGCCGAGCTGCCCTTCGACGAACGGCAGTGGCTGGAGACCGCCAGGTCGCACGCCACGCATGGCGAGGCCGGACACACCACCCTGGAGCGCATCTGGGCCCGCCCCACCGCCGAGGTCAACGGCATCGGCGGCGGCTACCAGGGCCCCGGCAGCAAGACGATCATCCCGTCCTCCGCCCTGGTCAAGCTGTCCTTCCGGCTCGTCGCCGGACAGGACCCCGACCACATCGAGAAGGCCGTCCGCGCGTGGGCCGCCGACCGGGTGCCCGCGGGCATCCGCTGCGAGATCGTCTTCGGCGCGGCCACACGGCCCTGCCTCACCCCCCTCGACCACCCCGCCCTCCAGTCCGTGACCCGCGCCATGGGCCGCGCCTTCCAGACCCCGGTCCGCCACACCCGCGAGGGCGGCTCCGGACCCGCCGCCGACCTCCAGGAGGTCCTCGGCGCCCCCGTCCTGTTCCTCGGCATCTCCGTCCCCTCCGACGGCTGGCACGCCCCCGACGAGAAGGTGGAACTCGACCTGCTCCTCAAGGGCGTCGAGACCACCGCCTACCTGTGGGACGACCTCGCCCTGAACTGGCGCCGTGCCCCCTGATCCGGCGCCGCTCGGACGCCCGCCGCGCGCGGGGCACACTGGAAGCACCGCCCCGCACGGTCAGCCCGCGCCCGCCCCGGTCCCCTCCCGCCCCTACGACCCGCCGAACCACCCACCGAAACAAACCGTTGCACTGGGGGAGTTGGAAGCACCCGTGACCACCTGGACCGACCACACCGCCGACCGTCCCATCTCGCTCACCGCCCCGAGCGGCGTCGACCGGGCCGCCCACCACCGCCTGGACGAAGCCTGGCTCGCCGCGGCGTGGAGCCACCCCAAGACCCGCTGCTTCGTGGTCTCCGGCGGCCAGGTCCTGATCGACGAGACGCCCGACGGGCGCACCGAACTCGTCATGACCCCCTCCTTCGAGGCCCCGCTCACCGAGGCACACCGCTACTTCCTCGGCACCGACGAGGAGGGCGTCAGCTACTTCGCGCTCCAGAAGGACGCCCTGCCCGGCCGCATCGACCAGTCCGCCCGCGCGGCGGGCCTGCGCGAGGCCGGACTGCTCCTGTCCGCCCGCGACATCGGCCTCATGGTGCACGCCGTCGGCCTGGAGAACTGGCAGCGCACCCACCGCTTCTGCTCCCGCTGCGGTGAACGCACGGTCATCGCCGCCGCCGGGCACATCCGCCGCTGCCCCGCCTGCGGCGCGGAGCACTACCCGCGCACCGACCCCGCGGTGATCATGGCCGTCACCGACCAGGACGACCGCATCCTCCTCGGCCGCCAGGTCCACTGGCCCGAGGGCCGCTTCTCGACGCTCGCCGGATTCGTGGAGCCCGGCGAGTCCATCGAGCAGGCGGTGCGCCGCGAGGTTTCCGAGGAGGCCGGCATCACCGTCGGCCCCGTCGAGTACGTCGCCAGCCAGCCCTGGCCGTTCCCGTCCAGCCTGATGCTCGGGTTCATGGCGCACGCCACCTCGACGGAGATCGACGTCGACGGCGACGAGATCCACGAGGCCCGCTGGTTCTCCCGCGAGGAACTGCGCGCGGCCTTCGAGTCCGGTGAGGTGCTGCCCCCCTACGGCATCTCCATCGCCGCCCGCCTCATCGAGCTGTGGTACGGCAAGCCGCTGCCCACCCGGAGCTTCGTCTGAGGCTCCACCGGCGAACCCCGGCATGAGGAGAGGCGGCCCCCGAACACCTCGGGGACCGCCTCTCGCCGAACGCGGAACGGGGCCGGCCGGCCCCGCGCCTCACGCGCCGATCTTCTCCTTCACCTGCGCCAGCGACGGGTTCGTGAGCGTCGAACCGTCCGCGAAGAGCACCGTGGGAACCGTCTGGTTGCCGCCGTTCGCCTTCTCCACGAACGCCGCGGACTCCGGGTCCTGCTCGATGTTGATCTCGCTGTACGCGATGCCCTCGCGGTCCATCTGGCTCTTCAGCCGACGGCAGTAGCCGCACCAGGTCGTGCTGTACATCGTCACGGTGCCCTGCATGTCTCTCGCGCTCCTTAGGCAGGTCGGTGAAGGACGTCCAGTCGATGAACGCACACGGCCCGGCCGCCATTCCCGAGGGGGGTATGCGCCGCCGCCGGGACGCCTGCCGCATCAGTACGACCGCGAGGCCGTCCCTGTGGACAACCGGCACAGCCGTCCCGGGCGACCTGGCAGCATGGCGGTGTGACAGCAGCAACGCACTCCACCCTCTTCCCGCGGGTACCGGACTCCGCCGACGCGGTGCTCGAAGGGCTCGACCCCGAGCAGCGCGAGGTGGCGACCGCCCTGCACGGCCCGGTGTGCGTGCTGGCCGGCGCCGGTACGGGCAAGACGCGGGCCATCACCCACCGCATCGCCTACGGAGTCCGCGCGGGCATCCTCCAGCCCTCCAGCGTGCTCGCCGTCACCTTCACCAACCGCGCCGCGGGAGAGATGCGCGGCCGGCTGCGCCAGCTCGGCGCCTACGGCGTCCAGGCCCGCACCTTCCACTCCGCGGCCCTGCGCCAGCTCCAGTACTTCTGGCCGAAGGCGGTCGGCGGCTCCATGCCCCGGCTCGTCGACCGCAAGATCCAGCTCGTCGCCGACGCGGCCGCCGCCTGCCGCATCCGCCTCGACCGGGGCGAGCTGCGCGACGTCACCGCCGAGATCGAATGGTCCAAGGTCACCCAGACCGTCCCCGCCGACTATCCCCTCGCCGCCGTCAAGGCGGGCCGCGAGGCCCCCCGGGACCCGGCCGAGATCGCCCAGGTCTACTCGGTGTACGAGGACCTCAAGCGCGACCGCGCCGTCATCGACTTCGAGGACGTCCTGCTGCTGACCGTCGCGATCCTCCAGGACCGGCACGACATCACCGAACAGGTCCGCTCCCAGTACCAGCACTTCGTGGTCGACGAGTACCAGGACGTCAGCCCCCTCCAGCAGCGCCTCCTCGAACTGTGGCTCGGCGAGCGGGACAGCCTGTGCGTCGTCGGCGACGCCAGCCAGACCATCTACTCCTTCACCGGCGCCACCCCCGACCACCTCCTCGACTTCCGCGTCCGCCACCCCGGCGCCACCGTCGTCAAGCTGGTCCGCGACTACCGCTCCACCCCCCAGGTCGTCCGCCTCGCCAACGGCCTGCTCGCCCAGGCCCACGGCCGCGCCGCCGACCACCGCCTGGAACTCGTCTCCCAGCGGGAGCCGGGCCCCGAACCCGTCTACACCGAGTACGGCGACGAGCCCGCCGAGGCCGAGGGGGCCGCCCGCCGCATCCGCGAGCTGATCGACTCGGGCGTCCCGGCCGCCGAGATCGCGGTCCTGTTTCGCACGAACTCCCAGTCCGAGACCTACGAACAGGCCCTCGCCGACGCCGGAGTCCCCTACCAGCTGCGCGGCGCCGAGCGGTTCTTCGACCGCCCCGAGGTCCGCAAGGCCGGCGTCGCCCTGCGCGGCGCCGCCCGCTTCGGCGGCAACGACTCCCTCCTGGACGACGCCGTGGACCTGCCCTCCCAGGTGCGCGCCGTCCTGTCGGGGGAGGGCTGGACCGGCGAACCCCCGGCCGGTTCCGGCGCCGTCAGGGAACGCTGGGAGTCGCTGGCCGCGCTGGCCAACCTCGCCCACGACTTCGCCGCCGCCCGCGCCGGCGCCACCCTGTCCGACTTCGTCGCCGAACTCGACGAGCGGGCCAATGCCCAGCACGCCCCCACCGTCCAGGGCGTCACCCTGGCCTCGCTGCACTCCGCCAAGGGCCTGGAGTGGGACGTCGTCTTCCTCGTCGGCGTGGCCGAGGGCATGATGCCGATCACCTACGCCAGGACCGACGAACAGATCGAGGAGGAGCGCCGTCTCCTTTACGTCGGCGTGACCCGGGCGAGAGAACGCCTCCATGTCTCCTGGGCGCTCACCCGGGCCCCGGGCGGCCGGGCCAACCGGAGACCGAGCCGCTTCCTCGACGGACTGCGCCCCGGCTCCACGGGTGCCGTCGGCCGCGCGGCCGCCGCTGCCTCCGGCGGCATCGAGCGCGGCCGGGCGGTCGCGGGTGTCGCCGCGCCCCGGCGGGCACAGCGCACCCCCGCCCGCTGCCGGGTGTGCGGGCGCACGCTCACCGACGCCGGCGAGATGAAACTGATGCGCTGCGAGGACTGCCCCTCCGACATGGACGAGGGCCTCTACGAGCGGCTGCGCGACTGGCGCGCCGAGCAGGCCCGGCGCAGCGGACAGCCGGCCTTCTGCGTGTTCACCGACAAGACCCTCATCGCCATCGCCGAGACCGCCCCCGAGGACGACGCCGAGCTGGCCCGCATCCCCGGCGTCGGCGTGCGCAAGCTCAACCGGTACGGGGCCGAAGTTCTGGCCATCTGCGCAGGTGGGGAGGGTGTCGAAGGCGCCGGTGAGGGTCTTTGAGAACTCGTCGCAAAAATAGTTTGCGCATGCCCCGGCAATCCCCATAGGTTCTAGGCACGGAAGCGGCGGCCTTCTCGGAGGCACCGATTCCGTGTTGTACTTGCATATCCGAACGGACTGGCTCACCCCCAGTCCCAGAGACGCCGAGAGGAGGCGAGTCCAGTGATCAGCATCGACATCAGCACCATCGGCACGGCCAAAACGAGCGATCGCTCGGCCGTCTCCCTGTGCACGCTCGGCGCCTCTGTCCCGGGCACCGGTCTGTCCGGTGTTCCCGCCGTGCGTTCGGAGTCCTCCGTTTCCCTCGCGGTCCTTCCCGTCCGTGAGCGCAATGAGCGACCGACCGAGGCACTGGAAGCAGTAGCGGCACAGGCGCAGGCCTATGCCTTTACGGCAGCCGGTGCCGGAAGCCGGAAGCAGACGACGCAGCACCACCTGATGTGGGCCTTCCGTGGGCCAGACCCCTGGAGTGATCCAGCCTGATCGTCGATCAGGCCGGCGCCTTCAGGGCCGCGGAACCCCACCCGGGATCCGCGGCCCTTCTGTTTGTCCAGGAACTTGGACAACGGGCGAAGGGGCCTCGGGACAAGAGAACAACCCGGTACCAGCCGCCACCCGGTCCCACCCGACCGGAACGACCAGACGAGGAAGACGATCCGTGCAACTCGAAGCGCACGCCCCGTCCGTCCCGCCTTCCGAGACGATCCCCCCGCCCGGCCTCACGGAGGACTCCACCTTGACCCCGCTCACGGCGCTCACCGCGCTCGACGACGCCATCGAGAACCTCGGCGTACCCGTCCCCTGCCGTTCCTACGACCCGGAGGTCTTCTTCGCCGAGACCCCGGCCGACGTCGAGTACGCCAAGTCCCTCTGCCGCACCTGCCCGCTGATCGAGGCCTGCCTCGCCGGCGCCAAGGAGCGGCGTGAGCCCTGGGGCGTCTGGGGCGGCGAACTGTTCGTCCAGGGTGTTGTCGTCGCCCGGAAGCGGCCGCGTGGCCGCCCGCGCAAGAACCCGGTCACGGCATGAACATCACAGGAACCATCGATCGCCCCGTCACGCACGACCCCACGAAGCAGGCCCCGATGAAGCCGTCCACCAGCGAGCCCGCAGGCTCCGCGACCCCATACGTCACCACCAGTGGCGCGACCGACTCGCGTCAGAACAGGACCCGAGAGATGCAACTCATCCCAGAAGCCCTGGCTCGTGCGCATATGCACGACAGGCTGCACGAGGCGGAGCGGGAGCGCCGGGCCGTGCGCCTGGCGACCGCTCGCCGGATGCAGCGCCGTGCGGAGCGCGCGTCGCTGCGCGCCCGCCGGGCACTCGCCATGGCGGTCATGCAGTGACCGACCACACCTGAAGCGGTGGCCCCCCGAGACGGGGGGCGACGACTTCCCCGCGGGGGCCGGTCCGTCCGAACGGACCGGCCCCCGCGGCGCGTTGGCACCGGCCCGGGCAGGTCCCCGGTCGGGCCGGTCTCACGCAGGCTCCGCCGACTCCTCCTCGTCCACCGCTTCCACCTCCGGGACGAAGCCCGGAAGCCACTCCTCCAGTTCCTGCCGCAGCCGCACCGTCGCGCCCAGCTGGCACAGCACGCCGATGGTGCTCAGGGTCACCCGGTGTATCAGCAGATAGGCCGGGGGCAGGTTGAGCTGCTTGCCCAGCTGGTAGGCGGGGGAGCGGGGATCGCCGATGCGGGCCGCCTGGCTGCGCATCCAGGAGCGGGTGAAGGTGAACTCGTCCACCAGGGCCGGCTCGATGATCGGCAGCAGATAGTCGAGCACCGCGTCCGGGTCCAGCTCTATCGATTCCTTGACGAAGCCCTCGGCCCGGAGCATCTCGTAGACCGCCTCGGCCTCGCCGTCCAGCGTCATCCGCAGGGCCTCGCCGATCGGTTCCGGCAGGCCGCCGGGGAGGCGGTCGACCGTGCCGAAGTCCAGGACGCCGAGCCGCCAGTCGTCCTCGCCCTTCGGGCCGCCGGGCAGCAGACGGAAGTTGCCCGGATGCGGGTCCGCGTGCAGCAGGCCGGTGCGGGCCGGGCCCGAGAAGAGGAAGAGGGCCAGGAGCTGGCCGGCGCGGTCGCGCTGTTCGGCGGTGCCGTCGGTGATGATCTCCGAGAGCGGGACGCCGTCGATCCACTCGGTGACGAGCACCCGCTCGCACTGGTGCACCACCGCGGGGACCGCGATGTCCGGATCGTCCGCGAACTCCTCCGCGTGGGCCTGCTGGGCCTGCGCCTCCAGGCCGTAGTCCAGCTCCTCCGAGACGCGGTCGCGGAGTTCGGCGATCAGCGGCTTGACGTCCATGCCCGGGATGAGGGGGCCCAACAGCCGGGCGAAGCGGCTGAGTTGGGTGAGGTCGGACAGCAGGGCGTCACCCGCGCCCGGGTACTGCACCTTGACCGCGACCTCACGGCCGTCGTGCCACACCGCCCGGTGCACCTGGCCGATCGAGGCCGCCGCCGCGGGCTTGTCCTCGAACTCGGTGAACAGCTCCTGCCAGTTCGTGCCGAGCTGTTCCTCCAGCACCGCGTGCACGGTGCGGGTCGGCATGGGCGGCGCCGCGTCCTGGAGCTTCGTCAGGGCCGCCCGGTAGGGGCCCGCGACCTCCTCGGGCAGCGCCGACTCGAAGACGGACAGGGCCTGCCCGAACTTCATCGCGCCGCCCTTCAGCTCCCCGAGGACCTTGAACAACTGATCCGCGGTCCGCTGTTGCAGCTCGCGGCCGACGATCTCCGCGGACTCGCCCACGATCCGCTTGCCCAGGCCCCAGGTGGCCCGGCCGGCGAAGCCGAGCGGGAGCGCGGCGAGCTTGGCGGTCCGGGTGACCGCCTTGCGGGGAAGATCAGACATGCGCCCTCCAAGTCCCAGCCGGCCGAGCCGCGTCTGCCGTGCGTGGTCGCTCCGTCGACGGCCGTTGCACCGCCATTGTCTCGTGCGGCTCCGCGTCCGTTGAGGAGTGTTCCCCTTTAGCCTTCTCCGCCGCCCCGCAGGAGCATGCGGGATGCGGCCAGACCGGTCGCGCGTGCCAGTTCAGATGGGGCAGGGACACCTCCCAGCGGGCGCCCGCGGTCGACGGCGACTCCCCGTCGAGGAAGGCCAGGGCGTGGGCCGCCGCGAGCCCGGCGACCGTTGTCGCCAGTGCCATGTCGCAGGGTGCCACGGTGCGCGACCTCCCGGAACGCCACTGGGCGACCAGCCGGGGCCAGGCCGGGTCCCGGTCCGTGCGGTCCTGGTGGAGACAGCCCGCGCAGCTCGTCCCGCCGGGCAGGACCAGGGGGCCCACGATCCCGGTCCCCTCCACGACACCCGCGTACAGATGGGGCGTTCCCGACTCCATGAGCGGGTCGGCGGCGAAGGGGTCCGGGGTGTGCACGACGACATCGTCCCGCGGGGCGAGGACGACCAGGGAGAACCCGGGGTCGCCGTCGTGCCGCCCTGAACCGTGGCCCGCGCCGCGTGGTGGGCGCTCCGGGGCCGCCGCGCGCACGGCCCTGCGCGCGGCCTCGTCCCGGCGCTCGCCCACCGACCCGGCGGGCAGCCCGCCCGGTGCGACGTCCCACGGTTCGACCCGGCCGACGTCCCGCACGTCGACCTCGCCGACGCCCGCGCCCGACAGCACCGAGGCCAGCAGCGCACCGACCCGGCCGGCACCCCTCACCTGGACGCGCAGCCGACGGCGGGCCGCGAGCCGGCCGATCGCGCCACCCGGCTCGGACGAGACCAGGGAGAGCGACGCCAGGTCCGGGCGCAGCCGGTCCAGGACGTCCTTCTTCTCCCGCAGCGCGTCCGCGGCCGGGCCCCCGCCCCGCGCGTCGTCGAGCAGTCCCGCCCGGGCCAGCCGCCGCACCAGGAGGTCGACATGGCCGTCGGGCAGGTCCATCCGCCGTCCCTCCTCCCGCAGCAGCGGAACCCCGCGCGTGCCGTTGAGCAGGTCCAGGAAGCTGCCCGTCGCCGTGTCCATCGGGCCGAGCGTCAGCGCGTGCGCCGGTGTCATCCCGAACTGCACGGTGTTGAGGTCGCGCCAGCCGCGCCTGAGCGCGGGCTTCACCTGCGGATGCATGACAGCCCCCCGTCGACATGGGTGTTCCGGGACATCGTTCCGGGACATCGGTGGTCCGCCGGGGGAATCGGTCGCATCCCGCCCGGCGACTGCCAGCATGCCCGCCGCCGCGATCCGGTGCCGAAAGTTGCCCACAGGCGGTGGATGATCGTCGTACGAATCGATCGTGAGATACCGGATCAGCACCGAACCGTCCCGGAGCCGGGACTTCCCCCATGTGCACCGGGTAACGTCGGGGCGTGCCCGCCGACCCACTGCACCGCGCCGGAAAGACACAGCGCAGTACGACGAGCCAGCCGCAGAGCGGCTCCGGGGCGAGCGCGATCGAGGTCCGCAGGAGTTCCCGGCGCCGCCGGACGGTCTCCGCGTACCGCGAGGGCGATCGCACCATCGTGCTCATCCCCGCCCGGATGTCCGAGGCGGAGGAGCAGCGCTGGGTGACCGTCATGCTCGACAAGCTGGCCGCCCAGGAGAGCAAACGGTCGCTGGGCGGCGACAGCGAACTCGCCGAGCGTGCCGCGCGGCTCTCCGCCCAGTACTTCGACGGCCGGGCCCGGCCCGCCTCGGTGCGCTGGGTCACCAACCAGAACACCCGCTGGGGCTCCTGCACCCCGGCCGAGGGCAGCATCCGGCTCTCGCACCGGCTCCAGGGCATGCCCGAGTACGTCGTCGACTACGTGCTCTGCCACGAACTCGCGCATCTGCTGGTGCCGGGCCACGGCCCCCGGTTCTGGCAACTGCTCGACGCGTATCCGCGCACCGAACGGGCCCGCGGCTACCTCGAAGGAGTGGTTGCGGCCGACCGGTTGCCACCGCCGTTCGAGGCGGACGACGAATGACCGCCGCGGCCGGACACCGTCCGCCACACCGCGTCGGGTGCCGTTCTCGGGGCCGCTGAACGGTTGTGTACCGGGTCTGTACCGACTTGGTCCGATGTCGGAGTTAGCCGTTAGCCTGACGCGACGCACTCACATCGGGATGGGGGACGGTCGTTACGCATGGCCAGGGAATTCCAACGCGGCCACAAGGCCCGGATCAGTGACCTCACGGCGGGCACGGATCTGTACGTAGGCGTACAGATCTCCGCGCCCGGACTGACCTTCGACATCAGCTGCTTCGGACTGGACGCCGACGAACGTCTCTCGGACGACCGGTACTTCGTGTTCTTCAACCAGCCGAAGTCCCCCGAGGAGTCCATCCAGCTGCTGGGCGCCCAGGCGGGCGACACCGAGTCCTTCCGGATCACGCTCGACCGGATCCCGCCGCGGATCCAGAAGCTGTCCTTCACCGCGACCGTCGACGGCGCCGGGCAGATGTCACAGGTCGGCCCCGGATACCTGCGCATCGTGGCCGGCGGCGAGGAGGTGGCCCGGTACCCCTTCAGCGGCGCGGAGTTCTCCACCGAGCGCGCCGTCATGCTCGGCGACTTCTACCTCAAGGACGTCTGGCGGTTCGCGGCCGTCGGACAGGGCTTCGACGGCGGCCTCGAAGCGCTGCTGAAGAACTTCGGCGGCGAGGTGGCGGAGGAGGAGCCCGCGCCCGCCCCGCAGCAGCAGCCGGCCGGTACCGCTCCGGGCTTCGCCCCGCCCGCCCGGTCCGCCGCCCCGCCCGCCTTCGGCGCCCCGGCGGCTCCCGCGGCTCCGACCGCCCCCACCCCGCCGCCCGCACCCGCCGTCCAGGGCTTCGCACCGCCACCGGGAGCCCCCGCGCCCCCGGCACCCGCCCCCACCATGCACGGCGCGCCGACCGTCATCGCGCCCCTCACCCCGCCGCCCGGCGGCCAGGTGCCGCCCCCGGCCCCCGCACCCGCGCCCTACGGGCAGCCCCAGCAGTCGTACGGCGGCCAGCCCGGCGCCCCGAGCGCACCCATGCCCCCCGGTTACGGCCAGCCCCCGGCGCCGCCGGCCGGCTACGGCCAGCCGCCCGCGCCTCCCGGATACGGCCAGCAGCCGCCGTTCGGACAGGTCCCCGGCCAGCAGACCCCCGGCTACGGCGTGCCTCAGGGAGCGCCCCAGGGCGCCGGAGTGGGCGCCGCGCTCCAGAAGTTCAAGGAGACGCCCACCGGCCAGCGCTGGACCCAGCAGAACTCCAAGCTGATCCGTGTCGACCTCGGCATCGGCGGCCAGCCGGTGCTCGCCCGGCAGGGCAGCATGGTGCTCTACCAGGGCAAGGTCGACTTCAGCTACAAGGGCGCCGGGTTCGCCGGACGGATCGTGGGCAACGCCACCGGCCAGGAGATGCAGCTGATGCGCTGCACCGGCCAGGGCCAGGTCTTCCTCGCCGAGGAGGCCACGCACCTCCACCCCGTCGAGCTCCAGGGCGACGCGATCTGCGTCTCCGCCGAGAACGTCCTCGCCTTCGACGAGAGCCTCCAGTACGAGGTCCGCCGCATCGAGGGACACGGCATCCCCGGGGGCGCCCTGTTCACCATGCAGTTCCAGGGCACCGGCACGGTCGTCGTCAAGACGCACGGCACGCCCGTCGTCCTGCCCGTCACGCCCACCACCTTCGCCGACTGCAACGCGGTCGTCGCCTGGTCGGCGGCCTCCCAGGTGATCGTCTCCAGCCAGGTCCGCATGCGCCGCAACGCCTACCCGGGCGACACCGGGGAGAGCATCAACCTCCAGTTCCGGGGAGCGCCCGGCAACTTCATCGTCGTCCAGCCGTACGAGGTCTGAGGGAGCCCGTCATGAACCAGCCGCTCGCGGGCTACGCCCCCGCACCCGTCGCCGCCCGCATGGACAACCACGGCGACCACATGCTGAAGGTCGCCATGCAGACCGGGAACGACCTCCTCGCGCGCGTGGGGTCGATGGTCGCCTACGAGGGCTTCATCCAGTACGAGCCCAACCCGCCGGCCGTGCGCCAGATCGCCCGCGACTGGGCCACCGGCGAGGGCGCGCCCCTGATGAAGTGCTCCGGCGACGGCCTGCTCTACCTCGCCGACTACGGCGCGAACGTGGTCGTCATCAACCTCAACGGCGACGGCATCTCGGTCAACGCCACCAACCTGCTCGCCTTCGACGCCCACCTCACCTGGGGCGTCGAACGGGTCAAGGGACTGGCGAAGTTCGCCGGGCAGGGCCTGTGGAACACCAGGATCTCCGGACAGGGCTGGGTCGCGCTGACCTCCCGGGGCAAGCCGATCGTCGTCGACTGCGGCGGCGGCGAGGACGAGACCTACGTCGACCCGGACGCGCTCGTCGCCTGGTCCCCGAACCTCAAGGTGAAGGGCAAGCGCAGCTTCAAGGCGCAGTCACTGATCGGCCGGGGCAGCGGCGAGGCGTACCAGATGGCCTTCTCCGGCCAGGGCATCGTCGTCGTCCAGCCCAGCGAGGACAGCACCGACCGCCTCCGGGTCCGGGGCTGAGGGGGAGCCAGAGAGCCATGCAGAGCCCGCTTTTCGCCTTCAACGACCAGCAGACCCAGGAACGCTGGAGCCTGCAGAACAAGCAGATGCTGCGGATCACCCTCGCAGGCCACGACGACCTCCTCGCCCGCAAGGGCACCATGGTCGCCTACCAGGGCCTCGTCGAGTTCGACGCCGAGTACCGCAGCAACAGCCAGTCCCGCGCGCGGGCGTACACGGGAGAGGGCCTGGACCTCATGCGCTGCCACGGGCAGGGCACGGTCTACCTCGCCAACCTCGCGCAGTACGTCCATGTCGTCGACGTCGAGCCGGACGGCCTCACCGTCGACAGCGCCTACGTCCTCGCCATGGACTCCTCGCTGCACCACGAGGTCGTCGCCGTCGACAGCCTGTACGGCATCTCGGGGTCCGGGAAGTACCAGCTCAACATCACCGGGCAGGGCAAGGTCGCCCTGATGACCTCGGGCGCCCCGCTGATGATGCAGGTCACGCCCGACAAGTACGTCAACTGTGACGCCGACGCGATCGTCGCCTGGTCGACCGGTCTGCGGGTGCAGATGCAGGCACAGACGCACTCCTCCGGGGTGTGGCGGCGGCGAGGCAACACCGGAGAGGGCTGGGAGCTGAGCTTCATGGGCAGCGGCTACGCGCTCGTCCAGCCCAGCGAGTTGCTGCCGCCGCAGCACGCCCAGATCGGCCAGGGCCTCGCCGCGCAGTTCGGCATGGGCCAGCACGGGGCGCGGGGACAGAACCAGGGCAACGTCTGGAGCTGAGCGTCCGGGAAAGCGACGTGCGGGGCGTCCGCCCGGGGTGGGCGCCCCGCACCACCGTCACAGCCGGGCGAGCGTGGCCTTCAGCAGCCGTACGACCGAGTCGTCCGCGACGTCCGCCACCTCGTCGTACGGGAACCAGCGCACGTCCAGGGACTCGTCACTGACCGTGTGCTCCGCGTCCGGGGGCGCCAGCGCGGCGTACTCGACGTCGAAGTGCCAGTGGCACGGCGGCGGGATCGGATGCCGGTCCAGTCGCACCGGACCGCCCGGGAGCAGGGTCAGACCCGCGATGCCGGACTCCTCCGTCGCCTCCCGCAGGGCCGCCGCCGCGAGCGTCGGATCGCCCGGCTCGCAGTGCCCGCCCATCTGGAGCCACATGCGCAGCTTCTTGTGCAGGGTCAGCAGCACCCGGCCGCGCGCGGGGTCGATCACCAGGGCGCTCGCCGTGACATGACCGGCCCCGCACGCCTTCCAGACCCCGTCCGGGTGCGCCGCGAGGTGGTCCAGGTACGCCTGGCGCAGCTCGTCCTGGTCCTCGTAGCCCTTCAGCACGAGGACCGTGTCGTCGTACAGGCTCACTCGGTGTCGTCGCCCTTGTCGCCCTCGTCGGCCCGGCCGTCCTGGTCCTTCTTGCGCAGGTCCGGCTTGCCGGCGGAACCGTCCGCCGCCTCGCCCAGCAGCTTGTCCAGCTCGGAGAAGTCGAGCTGCTCGCGGTGCACGAAGCCGTCCGGGTCGTCCAGGTCGGTGGCCGTCGGCAGCATGTCCGGGTGGGCCCACAGGGCGTCCCGGCCGTCCACACCGCGCGCGTCCGTGAGCGAGGCCCACAGCCGGGAGGCGTCCCGCAGACGGCGTGGGCGCAGCTCCAGACCGATCAGCGTGGCGAACGTCTGCTCCGCGGGACCGCCTGTCGCGCGGCGGCGGCGCAGCGTCTCGCGCAGCGCGTCGGCGGACGACAGACGCGGCTTCGCGGCCGCGTGGACCACCGCGTCGACCCAGCCCTCGACGAGCGCCAGAGCCGTCTCCAGCCGCGCCAGGGCGGCCTTCTGCTCGGGCGTGTCCTCCGGCTGGAACATGCCCTGCTGAAGGGCGTCCTGGAGCTGTTCCGGGTTCTGCGGGTCGAACTGGCCGACCACGTCCTCCAGCTTGGCCGTGTCGACCTTGATCCCGCGCGCGTACCCGTCGACCGCGCCGAACAGGTGCGAGCGCAGCCACGGCACGTGCGAGAACAGGCGCTGGTGGGCGGCCTCGCGCAGGGCGAGGTACAGCCGCACCTCCTCCTTCGGGACGCCCAGGTCCTTGCCGAAGGACTCGACATTGGCCGGCAGCAGCGCGGCCCGGCCGGCGGGGCCGAGCGGCAGGCCGATGTCGGTCGAGCCGACGACCTCGCCCGCGAGCACACCGACGGCCTGCCCGATCTGCGTGCCGAACATGGC
The DNA here is from genome assembly GCF_040638185.1 of Streptomyces sp. NPDC026672. Classification (NCBI taxonomy): domain Bacteria; kingdom Bacillati; phylum Actinomycetota; class Actinomycetes; order Kitasatosporales; family Streptomycetaceae; genus Streptomyces; species Streptomyces sp. NPDC026672. The sequence continues at coordinate 42,049 of NZ_JBEZXS010000001.1, read as the reverse complement.
GCCGCCCATCGAGCGCATCATGCCGATCAGCGGGCCCGCCATGGCCTGCATCTCCTCCGGCAGGACGTCGCCCATGGCCGCGCCGACACGCTCGGCGACCGGGTCGACCAGCTCCTTCCAGGCAGGAAGAGTGGCCTCGACCCACTCCGCGCGGGACCACGCCACGGCGGAGCCCGCGCCGGACGGCAGGGACGTCGCGTCGTCCAGCCACAGGTCGGCGAGGCGCACGGCCTCCTGGACGGCGGTGCGCTCGGCGGGGCCGACGCTCGCGTCCTTGACGCCGTCAGGGGTGCCCTGGGAGACCGTCTGGCGGGCGATCTGCTTGGCCATGTCCCAGTTCACCGGGCCGCCCTCGTAGGAGAGCATCTGGCCGAGCTGCTGGAACGCGGCGCCCAGGTCGGTGGGGTTCAGCGAACCGAACATGGCTGCGAGCGGATTGTCGGCGCCGGGGCCGCCGAAGCCGCCGGCTCCGGGCGCTCCGAAACCGAACGGGTTGGCCGGTCCCTGCCCACCACCGCTCTCCTGGTCCTTCTTCTTGCCCTCGTCGCCGTCGTCCGGCTCCTCCGGCGGAAGGCCGAATCCGAATGGGGTGTCACTCACGGGATTCCTCGGCTGGTAAGGCCACCGGTTCTCTCCGGCGGCGCGGCTGCCCGACAACACCACCCAGCGTAGACACCAGGACCCGATCGGGCCTCGGTGCTTCGCCGACTCTCGGCCTGCGGCAGGATGGATGCCACCTGGTACGTACGCGTCACACGCGCCCGTACTGAAGACAACCTCTGGAGACGCCCGGTGAGTTCCCCAGACCCTCAGGTTCGCGCAGCGCGAAACCATTCAACCCCACCCGCGACCCGCGGGCCCGTCGTCGCGGTCACCGGCGCCGCGCGCGGCATCGGCGCGCTGCTCACGGAGAGGCTGGCCGCGTCCGGGGAGATCAAGCGGGTCGTCGCCATCGACGAGCGGCGCGGGGAGTGCACGGCGGCCCAGTGGCACGTCCTCGACGTGCGGGATCCGGCGATCGCGGAGCGGCTGCGAGGCGCGGACGTGGTGGTGCACCTGGCGCTGGACCTCGATCTGGAGACGGACCCGGCCGCCCGAACGGCCTACAACGTACGGGGGACGCAGACCGTGCTGACCGCCGCGGCGGCTGCCGGGGTGCACCGGGTGGTGCTGTGCACCTCCGCGATGGTCTACGGGGCGCTGCCGGACAACGAGCTGCCGCTGTCGGAGGACGCGGAGCTGCGCGCCACGGCGGAGGCCACGGGCGTGGGGGACCTGCTGGAGATCGAGCGGCTGGCGCGACGGGCGCCGCGGGCGCATCCGGGACTGAACGTCACCGTGGTGCGTCCGGCGGTGCTCGTCGGGGGCACCGACACGGCACTGACCAGGTACTTCGAGTCCCCGCGTCTGCTCGTCGTCGCCGGGTCGCGGCCCGCATGGCAGTTCTGCCACGTCGAGGATCTGTGCGGGGCGCTGGAGTACGCCGTGCTGGAGAAGGTCGACGGGGAACTCGCCGTGGGCTGCGACGGGTGGCTGGAGCAGGAGGAGGTCGAGGAGCTGAGCGGGATCCGGCGGATGGAACTGCCGTCGGCGGTCGCGCTGGGCGCGGCGGCCAGGCTGCACCGGATCGGGCTCACGCCGTCGCCCGCGGGGGACCTCGCCTACACGATGTACCCCTGGGTGGTCAGCGGGAGCCGGCTGCACGACGCCGGGTGGCGGCCCAGGTGGACCAACGAGGAGGTCCTCGCCGAGCTGCTGGAGGAGGTCTCGGGGCGGCACACGGTCGCCGGGCGGCGGCTGGGGCGGAAGGACGCGACGGCTGCGGGGGCCGCGGGGGCGACGGTCGCGTTGCTCGGGGCGGCGGCGGTGGTGCGACGCGCGCGGAAGGCTCGGCGCCGCATCTGACGTTCGGCCGGTGGTTCGGGCGCCCCTCGTCGCAGGCGGCCTCGCGGGGGCTGCGCCCCCGGACCCCCGTCCCTGGCCCATCCACCACCCGACTCGGTTGGTCGAGAGTGGTCGCGAGGGGTCGTGAGTCCGGCTCCGTGGGTTGCGTGGGGGCCGTGATCGTTCCCGCGCGTGAGCGGTATTCCGGGATGTCGGGGGTGTGGGGCACGATGGGGGCATGGCACCCACTCGTGAACATCCCGGTGAGCAGGCCGCGCAGGAGCCCATCGTGCTGCTCGGCATCCGGGAGACCCCGCTCTCCGTCGACGAGGTGTTCAAGGCCGTGGGCGACGACGCGGCGGGCGGCACCGCCCTGTTCGTCGGCACCGTGCGCAACCACGACTCCGGTGCGGACGTGGACCGGCTGTCCTACTCCAGCCACCCCACCGCCGAGGCCGAGCTGCGGCGCGTCGCCGAGAAGGTCGTCGCCGAACATCCCGTCCGCGCGCTGGCCGCCGTCCACCGTGTGGGGGATCTGCGGGTCGGGGATCTCGCGGTCGTCGTCGCGGTGTCGTGTCCGCACCGCGGAGAGGCGTTCGAGGCGTGCCGGAAGCTGATCGACGACCTCAAGCACGAAGTTCCCATCTGGAAGCACCAGACGTTCTCCGACGGCACCGAGGAATGGGTCGGCGCCTGCTGACGTCCGACGCCGGAATCCCGGTTGCGTAACCGCACCCCTGCCGTGAGCGTTGTCAGTGCGACTGGCTAATCTGCTGATCAGTCAGTCGCCGACGCGCAGGGCGCGCATGGGACGGGAGGTCGGCATGGCGGTGCTCGCCTGGTTGATGATTCCGCTGATCGCCGCGATAGGCGCGGGCCTGTGGGGCGGCTGGGCCAACCGGACCCGCAAGATCCGCGGCGACGGCCCCGAGCTGGACGGCTACGCCCGTTTCCGCGCCGCCATGGAGAAGCCCCCCTCCCGCACCTGACGGGGGTGCCCTGACGGTGTGCTGACAGACACGTCCCGTACTGTCGACCCCATGCCACGCCGCACCGCGACGATGCTCGCCTCCACCTTGATGCTGATCGCGCTCCTGTGCGCGGGAGTGCTCATCCCCGTGCCGTACGCGGAGATGTCCCCGGGGCCCACGGTGAACACACTCGCCGAGCACGGTGGTGAGCCGGTGCTGCAGATCTCCGGGCACAAGACGTACGCCACGTCCGGGCACCTCAACATGACGACCGTCCGCGTCACCAGCGCCGACTACCGGATGAACATCGTCGAGGCCGTCTACGGCTGGCTCTCGCACGACAACAAGATCGTGCCGCACGACACGCTCTACCCCGACGGGAAGACCGAGGAGCAGTCCACCCAGGAGAACGCCGAGGAGTTCAGCCAGTCCCAGGAGAGCGCCAAGGTCGCCGCCCTGAAGGAGCTGGGCATCCCGGTGAAGTCATGGGTGATCGTCTCCACCGTCGTCAAGGACTCACCGGCGCAGGGCCGGCTGCACGCCGGCGACGTGATCAAGACGGTGGACGGCACGGCCGTGAAGCAGCCCGCCGACGTCGCCAAGCTGGTCACCAAGCACAAGCCCGGCCAGCCCGTCGTGTTCACGATCATCCCGGCGAAGGAGCAGGCCGCCGCCGAGAAGGAGAACCGGACGCCGACCGCGACGCGCGAGGTGCGGATCACCACCGCCGCCTCCGACGACTCCGGCGCCAAGCGCGCCATCGTCGGCATCTCCGCCGGGACCGACCACACCTTCCCGTTCAGCATCGACATCAAGCTCGCCGACGTCGGCGGCCCGAGCGCCGGCCTGATGTTCTCGCTCGGCATCTACGACAAGCTCACCCCGGGCAACCTCACCGGTGGCAAGTTCGTCGCCGGCACCGGCACCATCGACGACGACGGCACCGTCGGCCCGATCGGCGGCGTCGAGATGAAGACCGTCGGCGCGCGCAGCAAGGGGGCCAAGTACTTCCTGACCCCCGCGGACAACTGCGCGGCCGCCGCCGAGGACACCCCGGGCGGGCTGACCCTGGTCAAGGTGAAGACGATCGGCGACGCCCTGGACGCCCTCAAGGACATCCGCTCCGGGGACACCGCGGCCCTGCCGAAGTGCACGACGAGCTGAACACACGGTCCGTGACACGGCTGGGGCGCCCTCCGGGAACCGGGGGCGCCCCAGCGCCGTTGTACGGGGTGCGGGAAGGGCTCAGTCCTCGAAGGTCGCCGTGAGCGCCTCCGCGAGGCCCGGCACCAGGTCCGGGCCCGTGAGGACCTCGGTCGGGGTGTCCTTCTCGCGCAGCCGCAGGGCCGCGTCGCGGGCACCGTCACGCAGGACGGCGACCGTCATACGGACCTCCTGGCGCTCGGGGTGGTTCGCCACCCACTTCGCCAGCCCTGCCTCGTCGAGACCGTCCGGAACCTGGGACTCGGCGGACGGCGGCAGCATCAGCCGCTCCACCGTGAGCGCGCAGCCGACGACCGCGTCGGGCCAGGCGATGGTGCCGAGGAACTCGTCGAGCGGCTTGTCCGCGGGGATCTCGTCCTGCTCGATCGGGGTGAGACCCGAGGTCTCGGACTCGCCCTCCAGGCCGAGCTGGGCCGCGAGCGAGGGTTCCTGGGTCCGCAGCCGGGCGGTGTCTACGAGGGCGAAGAGGCGAGCGGGCTGGTCCCAGCCGAGGCCGGAGACGTACTCGTCGATCTCGAGTACGGCCCGGGTGAGGGGGTTCGCTGCCATGGGAGTGTTGGACATGGTCACAATCCTGCCTCGTTCATGGGCGGAATCGGGAACCGAGTAAACGGTGAGTAAGTTGCATAGGTGTGGGCCCCGATCACGGGGCTCACCGTACGGTCCACGGAATCCGGGGCCTGACGCAACGACAGCGAACCAACAGCGAACTTCGAGGTGGCACCTTGGCTTTCCAGATGCCGGACCGCGGCGGAGGCCCGACGGGGCCACGGATCAGAACGGGACGACCGTCCCGGCGCGTCCGGACCCTGCTCATGACACTGGGCGTCCTCGCCGTCCTCGGCATGGCGTTCACCATGTTCGCGGGCTTCTGGACGGACTGGCTGTGGTACCGGTCGGTGCACTACTCGTCGGTGTTCACCACCACGTTGTGGACCAAGATCGGCCTCTTCTTCGTCTTCGGCCTGCTCATGGCGGCCGCGGTCGGCTTCAACATCTGGCTCGCCCACCGGATGCGGCCGCCGCTGAGCGCCATGTCCATGGAGCAGCAGAGCCTCGACCGCTACCGCATGGGCATCGCGCCGTACAAGAAGTGGATGCTGTTCGGCATCACCGCCCTGGTGGGGCTGATCGCCGGCGCGTCCGCGTCGAGCCAGTGGCGGACCTGGCTGATGTGGGTCAACGGCGTGCCCTTCCACGAGAAGGACCCCCAGTTCCATCTGGACGTCTCCTTCTACGCCTTCGACCTGCCCTGGTACCGCTTCCTGCTCGGGTTCGGCTTCGCCGCCGCGATCCTGTCGGTGATCGCCGCCGCCCTGACGCACTACCTGTACGGCGGGCTGCGCGTCACCAGCCCCGGCGCGCGCGCCACGGCCGCGGCCACCGGGCATCTGTCGGTGCTGATCGGCGTCTTCGTCGCCCTGAAGGCGGTCGCCTACTGGCTCGACCGGTACGGGCTGGCGGTGAAGTCCAGCGACTTCAAGGCCACCGGCAACTGGACGGGCCTGCGCTACGTCGACGCGAACGCCTATCTGCCCGCGAAGACCATCCTGTTCTGCATCGCGGTCATCTGCGCCCTGCTGTTCTTCGCCACCCTGTGGCGGCGCACCTGGCAGCTGCCCGTCATCGGCTTCGGCCTGATGGTGCTCTCCGCCATCCTCATCGGCGGCCTGTACCCGGCGATCGTCCAGAAGTTCCAGGTCCAGCCCAACGAGCAGGCCAAGGAAGCGCCGTACGTCGAGAAGAACATCAAGGCCACGCGCGAGGCGTACGGCATCGCGGACGCCAAGGTCTCGGAGTACGAGGGCAAGAGCGCGGCGGCGGACAAGACGCAGCTGCGTGACGACGTCGACAGGGCGGCGAGCATCCGGATCATGGATCCGAACATCGTCTCGCCGACGTTCCAGCAGCTCCAGCAGATGAAGAACTACTACTCGTTCCCGACCAACCTGGACGTCGACCGCTACACCAAGGACGGCAAGGTCCAGGACACGGTCATCGGTCTGCGCGAGCTGAACCTCGACGGCATCCCCAAGAAGAACTGGATCAACGACCACTTCCGCTACACCCACGGGTACGGCGTGGTCGCGGCGAAGGGCACCGAGTCCGACGCCAAGAACGGCACGCCCGTCTTCACCGAGTCCGACCTGCCGTCGTCGGGCGACCTGGGGACGTACCAGCAGCAGGTCTACTACGGCGAGAAGACCACCGAGTACTCGATCGTCGGCGGTCCCCAGAAGGAGATCGACTACTCCGACGACAACGGTGAGAAGACCACCAGCTACCAGGGCAAGAGCGGCGTCAACCTGGCCAGCCCGATCAACCGGGCCGCGTACGCGGTGGCGTTCAACGAGCCGCAGATCCTCTACTCCGGCGCGATCGGCGAGGGTTCGCGGATCCTCTACAACCGCACGCCCAAGGAGCGCGTCGAGGCGGTCGCCCCGTGGCTGACCATCGACGGCGACGCCTATCCGGCGGTCGTGGACGGCCGTATCCAGTGGATCGTCGACGCCTACACGACGTCGAACGGCTACCCGTACTCGTCGCGCACGACGCTCGGCGACACGACGGCGGACTCGCTGACCGCGGCGAACAACTCACGCGCGGTGGTGGCCCAGCAGAACCAGGTCAACTACATCCGCAACTCGGTGAAGGCGACCGTCGACGCGTACACCGGCCAGGTCAAGCTCTACCAGTGGGACACCAAGGACCCGGTCCTCAAGACCTGGATGAAGGCGTTCCCGGGCACGGTCGAGCCGAAGAGCGACATCTCGTCCGCGCTGATGTCCCACCTCCGGTACCCGCAGGACCTCTACAAGGTCCAGCGTGAACTGCTCACCCGCTACCACGTCACGGACGCGCAGACGTTCCTCACCGGCAGCGAGGTGTGGCAGGTGCCCGACGACCCGACCAACAAGTCGGGCAACGCGGTGCCGCCGTACTACCTCAGCATGAAGATGCCCGACCAGAAGGCGCAGGCGTTCTCGCTGACGACGACGTTCACGCCCAACGGCCGTGACAACCTGAGCGCGTTCATGGCCGTCGACTCCGAGGCCGGCACCAGCGACTACGGGCAGATCAGAATCCTGAAGCTGCCGACGAGCAGAACCGTCGACGGTCCCAAACAGGTGCAGAGCCAGTTCAACTCCAACTCGCAGCAGAACATCGCCGAGTTCGTCCGGCTCATCAGAGGCGGCGACTCCGAGATCGAGTACGGCAATCTGCTGACCGTTCCCCTCGACGGGGGCCTGCTCTACGCGGAGCCGGTCTACGTCCGCGGCGGCGGCCTCAAGTACCCCCTGCTGCGTAAGGTGCTCGTGACGTACGGCGGCACCACGGCGTTCGAGAACACGCTGGACGAGGCGCTCGACAAGGTCTTCGGGACAGCCGCCGACACCGGTACGCCACCGGGGGACACCGGGACGGACAACCCGCCCCCGACCAGCAGCAATCCGACCGTTCAGCAGGCGCTGAAGGACGCGCAGAAGGCGTTCGACGCCGGTCAGGAGGCGCTGAAGAAGCCCGACTGGGAGGCGTACGCCAAGGCGCAGAGCGACCTGGAGGCCGCGCTCAAGCGGGCCGAGGACGCCCAGGCCGCGGCCGACAAGTCCGCCGGCGGCAAGAACGGCGACAAGGCGGGCACCCCGAGCGCGGGCAAGAGCCCCGGTCAGGGCGGCAGCCCCAGCCCCGGCAACAGCCCGAGCCCGAGCGGGAGTCCGGGCGGGGACGGCGGATGATCCGCCGTCGTTGATCAACACCACCCCGCGCCGTGATACGGTTGGCACACAACGGCGCGGGGTGGAGCAGCTCGGTAGCTCGCTGGGCTCATAACCCAGAGGTCGCAGGTTCAAATCCTGTCCCCGCTACTGATCGCGAAGGCCCGGATCCTCCAGGGATCCGGGCCTTCGTGGTGTGCGGGCGACGGACGGGCGACGAACGCATGTACCGGCCGTGTGGGTCGCCGCGCCGCCGTGGGGAGTTGGTGCTCCCGTGTTTGACTTGTCGTTCTGTGGGCATGTCGACAAAACGCTGAAGTGACCTCCCGGGCTGCGGTATACCGGGTGTACCGAGGTTGCGGGTGGTGCGACGATGGACGTTATGGGGGACAAGGCAAGTCTGTTGGAGACAGGGCGTTTTGCGCAGCCTTCCGGCAATGCGCTCTCTTTCGGTTTTGCGCAGACTTCGGACCAGGACGAAACGGGCGATGCCGCCGAGGAGGCACGCCAGAGACTCGCCGCCGAGGCGGGCGACACCGAGGCGATGAGCGTCGTCGGGGCCATGCTGCTGCGCCGCGGCGACCTCGACGGAGCCGAACCCCATCTGCGTGCCGCCACCGCCGCCGGTGACCGCGCCGCCGCCAACAACCTCGGTGTCCTGCTGCACCAGCGGGGCTATCCCGAGGAGGCCGCCGGCTGGTGGCGGATCGCCGCCGTCGCCGGTTCCGCGCCCGCCGCGCACGCCCTGGGCCGCCACCACCGGGAGCGCGGGGACGAACCGGCCGCCGAGTACTGGCTGCGCCAGTCCGCAGAACAAGGGCATGCGCTGGGCGCGTACGCCCTTGCCGACCTGCTGGAGCACCGCGGGGACTCCGCCGCCGAGCAGTGGATGCGGGCCGCCGCCGAGCGGGGGCACCGGGAGGCGGCGTACCGGCTCGCGCGGGCGCTCGACCGGGGTGCCGGGACCGAGGCGTACGAGGGGGCGGCGCCCGTGGAGGCCGAGCAGTGGTACCGGCAGGCCGCCGCGCGCGGGCACCGGCGGGCCGCGCTGCACCTCGGGGCGATCCTGGAGCGGCGGGGCGAGCTGAAGGAGGCCGGGCGCTGGTATCTGACCTCAGCCAAGGACGGTGAGGCGCGGGCCGCCTGTGCGCTCGGGTTCCTGCTGCGCGACGCCGGGGACACCGAGAGCGCGGCCGTGTGGTGGCTCAGGGCCGCCCAGGACGGGGACGGCAACGCCGCGAACGCGCTGGGCGCGCTGCACGCCGAGCGCGGCGAGCCGCAGACCGCCGAGCGGTGGTACCGGGCCGCGCTGACCGCCGGGGACGACAACGGGGCGTACAACCTGGGGCTGCTCTGTGCCGAGCAGGGGCGGATCGCACAGGCCGAGCAGTGGTACCGGCGGGCGGCGTACGCCGGGCACCGGGAGGCGGCCAACGCGCTGGCGATCCTGCTGCTCCAGGTCGGCGACACGTCCGGGGCGGAGCCGTGGTTCTCCAAGGCGGCGGAGGCGGGGAGCGTGGACGCCGCGTTCAACCTCGGCATCCTCTACGCCGGGCGGGGCGAGCACGCGGTGGCGCTGCGCTGCTACGAGCGGGCGGCGGCGGCCGGGCACACCGAGGCGGCGCTGCAGGTCGGGATCGCGCGGTTGCGGGAGCGGGACGAGCTGGCGGCGGAGCGGCACCTGCGGCGCGCGGCGGGGGCCGGGAACGCGGAGGCGGCGTACCGGCTGGCCACCGTGCTCGACTCCCGGCGGCCCCCGGTCTCCGAGCACGAGCTCGGGGAGTCGCTGCACACGAAGACGGAGTGCGAGGAGTGGTACGAGCGGGCGGCTACGCAGGGGCACCGGCGGGCGCAGGTGCGGGTGGGGATGCTCGCGGCGGCGCGGGGCGACGTCGTGGAGGCGGCGCGGTGGTACCGGGCGGCGGCGGAGGCCGGGTCGCGGAACGGGGCGTTCAATCTGGGGCTGCTGCTGGCGCGGGAGGGGAGCGAGCCGGAGGCGGCGGTGTGGTGGACGCGGGCCGCTGACGCGGGGCACGGGCGGGCGGCGTTGCGGCTCGCCCTCGTGTACGCGCGTCGTGGGGAGCTCGTCGAGGGGCAGCGGTGGGCCGAGCGGGCGGTGACGCTCGGACCGGCGGAGGTCTCCGGGCGGGCGGAGAGGCTGCGGGACGCGCTGCGGGAGGAACTGTCGGCGTGACGCTCCGCTTGGGGCGACGATCTTTCCCACCCACCCACCCGTCTCGGTAGGGAGAGAAGTGACCGACAGGGGTGGGTGGGGGCGTGCGTCTCGGGCGCGGTGACCGCCTCCGGCTCCGTCGTGAGCTGGGGTTTCTTATTGATTTGCCTCTTGTCGCGTCGCTGACGTAATGTTGCGTTCATCGACGCGGGGTGGAGCAGCTCGGTAGCTCGCTGGGCTCATAACCCAGAGGTCGCAGGTTCAAATCCTGTCCCCGCTACTGAAGGCCGAGGGCCGGAATCCAGAGATGGGTTCCGGCCCTCGGTGTTTGTGTCCCCGGGTGTTCGTGCGGTGGGTGCGCGAAAAAAGCCCCCCGCGCCCGGAAGGTGAGGCGCGGGGGGCTTCGGTGCGTTCGTCTACGCGGCGGCGCAGTCCGGGCACAGGCCGCGGTAGGTGACCTCGACGTCCGAGACCGTGAAGCCGAAGCGTTCGGTGTCGGGGAGGTCGGCGAGCGGGTTCCCCGTCGGGTGGACGTCCCGGATCGAGCCGCAGCGGGCGCAGACCAGGTGGTGGTGCGGACGGTGCGCGTTCGGGTCGTACCGCTTCGCGCGCTTGTCCGTGGCCACCTCCAGGACCTCGCCCAGGGTGACCAGCTCGCCCAGCGTGTTGTAGACGGTGGCCCGGGAGATCTCGGGCAGCTTGGCGACGGCCCGCGCATGGACCTCGTCGGCCGTGAGGTGCACATGCTCGCCGTCGAGGACCTCGGCCACGACGCGCCGCTGCGCGGTCATCCGCCATCCACGTCCGCGCAGTCGCTCCAGAAGGTCACTCATACGTCCAAGACTACCAGCTCACGCGGCCTTACTCCGAACAGGTGTGACTTTGGAGTCCAGCTTGACTTGGATTAAGTCCAATGTAGGATCAGCTATGGCTCTGGCCAAGTAACAGATTTGGTCTGAAGTGACCTCAGGAGGCGCACGTGACGCAGGGACCGCTCACCACGGAGGCCGGTGCTCCGGTCGCCGACAACCAGAACAGCGAGACCGCGGGCGTCGGCGGCCCTGTGCTCGTGCAGGACCAGCTCCTCCTGGAGAAGCTGGCCCACTTCAACCGGGAGCGCATCCCGGAGCGCGTGGTGCACGCCCGCGGCGCCGGGGCCTACGGCACCTTCACGGTGACCGCGGACGTCACCCCGTACACCCGCGCCGCGTTCCTCTCCGAGGTCGGCAAGCGGACCGAGACGTTCCTGCGCTTCTCGACGGTGGCCGGCAACCTGGGCTCCGCGGACGCCGTGCGCGACCCCCGCGGCTGGGCGCTGAAGTTCTACACCGAGGAGGGCAACTACGACCTCGTCGGCAACAACACCCCGGTGTTCTTCGTCAAGGACGCCATCAAGTTCCCGGACTTCATCCACACGCAGAAGCGCGACCCGTACACGGGCAGCCAGGAGGCGGACAACGTCTGGGACTTCTGGGGCCTGTCGCCCGAGTCCACGCACCAGGTGACCTGGCTGTTCGGCGATCGCGGCATCCCGGCGTCGTACCGCCACATGAACGGCTACGGCTCGCACACCTACCAGTGGAACAACGAGGCCGGCGAGGTCTTCTGGGTCAAGTACCACTTCAAGACCGACCAGGGGATCAAGAACCTCACCCAGGCCGAGGCCAACGGGCTCGCCGGCGAGGACCCCGACTCCCACCAGCGCGACCTGCGCGAGGCCATCGAGCGCGGTGACTTCCCGACCTGGACCGTGCAGGTGCAGATCATGCCGGCGGCGGACGCGGCGGCCTACCGCTTCAACCCGTTCGACCTCACCAAGGTGTGGCCGCACGCGGACTACCCGCCGATCGAGATCGGCAAGCTGGAGCTGAACCGCAACCCGGGGAACGTCTTCGCCGAGGTCGAGCAGAGCATCTTCAGCCCCGCGCACTTCGTGCCGGGCATCGGGCCCTCCCCGGACAAGATGCTCCAGGGCCGCCTGTTCGCGTACGGCGACGCGCACCGCTACCGCGTCGGCATCAACGCCGACCAGCTGCCGGTGAACCGTCCGCACGCCACCGAGGCGCGCACCCACTCCCGTGACGGCTTCCTCTACGACGGGCGCCAGGGCGGGGCGAAGAACTACGAGCCGAACAGCTTCGGCGGCCCGTTCCAGACGGACCGGCCGCTGTGGCGGCCGACCGCGGACTTCACGGCCGGCACCGGCAACCACGAGGCGCCGGCGCACGCCGAGGACAACGACTTCGTGCAGGCCGGTGACCTCTACCGGCTGATGTCCGAGGACGAGAAGGGCCGGCTGATCGACAACCTGTCCGGCTTCATCGCCAAGGTCTCGCGCGACGACATCGCCGAGCGGGCGATCGACAACTTCCGCACGGCGGACGCCGACTTCGGCAAGCGGCTGGAGGCCGCGGTCCAGGCCCTGCGCGGCTGACACTCCAGCACTGGACCGCTTGTCGTGGCGGGTGGGCCGGGTCCCCTCGGGGGCCCGGCCCACCGGTGTGCCCTCGCCGGTACCCGCTGGTGTGCCCCGGGCCGGCGCGTTCCGGTGTGCTCAGGCCGGGACGTGCTGGCGGGCCGGGGCCCAGCAGCGGATGATGTCGCGGACCGAGACGATCCCGGCGGGTTCGCCGCGGTCCAGCACGATCAGGTGCCGGAAGCCGCCGTGCGCCATCGCGCCGGCCGCCTCCTCCAGGGTCCAGGTCGGGGCCGCGAACACGACGTCGTTGGTGGTGTGGGCGTGGGCGTGTTCCGTGTCCGGGTTCTGACCCAGGCCCACGGAGTTGAGGACGTCGCGTTCGGTGAGGATGCCGATGCCGCCGGCGTCGGGATCGAGGACGATCGCCGCGCCGACGCGGCGGGCCGACATCAGGGCGGCCGCCTGGCGGAGGGTGTGAGCGGGGCCGATGGTGAGGACCACCGTGGTCATGGCGTCGCGGACGAGCATGGTCGGGTGCCACCTCCTACGCATTCCTGAGCTAGTGCAGGAATTCACAAGTTCACAAGTGAGGGTCCTATCAGAGTGGCAGGCAAAGCCAGGGTCAACAAGAGGGCGCGCGCCGCTCCGCGGCGGCGCGCACGGGCCTCCCGCGGAGCTCAGTAGCGCTGGTTGAGGTACCCCAGCAACTCGTCGTGCAGCGCGCCGTTGGACGCGGCGGCGTTGCCGCTGTGCGGGCCGGGACGGCCGTCGAGGCCGGTGAACGTGCCGCCCGCCTCCGTGACGATGATCGCGTTGGCGGCCATGTCCCACAGGGACAGCTCCGGCTCCGCGCACATGTCGACCGAGCCCTCGGCGACCATCATGTACGGCCAGAAGTCGCCGTACGCGCGCGTGCGCCACACCTGGCGGGTCAGATCCAGGAAGCCGTCGAGGCGGCCCTGCTCCTCCCAGCCGGACAGCGAGGAGTAGGCGAAGGACGCGTCCGCCAGCCGCTCGACGCCCGAGACGTGGATGCGGCCCGCGGACGTCAGGCTGCGGCCCGTGAACGCCCCGTGCCCCTGTGCGGCCCACCAGCGGCGGCCCAGGGCGGGGGCGGAGACGAGGCCGACGACCGGCCGGTAGCCGCCCTCGGCCGCCTCCATCAGGGAGATCAGGGTGGCCCATACGGGCACGCCACGCACATAGTTCTTCGTGCCGTCGATCGGGTCGATCACCCAGCGGCGGGGGCCCGTGCCCTCGATGCCGTACTCCTCACCGAGGATCGCGTCCCGCGGGCGGGCCCGCTGGAGGTGGCCGCGGATGAGTTCCTCGGCCGCCTTGTCCGCCTCGGTCACGGGGGTCATGTCCGGCTTGGTCTCGACCTTGAGGTCGAGGGCCTTGAACCGCTCCATGGTGGCGGCGTCGGCCGCGTCCGCGAGTACGTGGGCGAGACGGAGGTCATCAAGGTAGTCGGCCATGCGGAAACGCTATCGGGCGCGACGGCCACGGGGCCACAAGGGCGCCCCGCGCGCCTCCGGCGGAGGCGGCCGCCGACCGTCCGGGAGCGCGGCCGAAAGGTGACCCCCAGGGGGTGCAAGGGGCCTTGACAGTCGGTCGGGGGGCGTCAAATCTGGGCGCAGAGCTGCTCGCCCCAGGGAGGCGATGATGCCTGGTGCCCGGGAATCCCTCTTGGACGCCGCGTACACGGCGCTCGCTCGCCGGCCGTGGTCCGCCGTGCGGATGGTGGACGTGGCCGCGGCGGCCGGAGTGTCCCGGCAGACGCTCTACAACGAGTTCGGCAGCAAGGACGGGCTCGCGCGGGCCCTGGTCAGACGCGAGGCCGACGGCTTCCTCGCGGGCGTCGAACGCGCCCTCACCGGCTACAGCGACCCGCGCGACCGGCTCACCGCCGCCGCCGAGTGGACCGCCGCCGCGGCCCGGGACAGCGCGCTGGTCCGCGCCATGCTCACCGGATTCTGGAACGATCGCCTGCCCGCGCCGCCCCTGTCGGCGGTCCCGTCCTCCTCCGCCGTGCCGGCGCAGCGCCGGGCGGACGGGCCGCTGCCGTCACCCGGCGACTTCGTCCAGATCGTGCGGGACCGGGCCGTCGCCGTCCTCTCGGCCCCCGGCACCGTCGTCCGCGGCGACACCTCCGACCTGACCCGCTCCTGCGAAGTCGTCGTGCGCCTCGCCCTGTCCTGCGTGGCCGCGCCCCCGGCCGACGGCGGCGTCGCGGACCTGGTGCGCGGCGCCCTGTACCGCCAACCGGTCTGAGCGCACGCGGAGTTCCGGCCGGACGAGGAGAGCCGGTCCGAAGCGAACCGGACCGAGGACAACCGGCCCGGGGCGCGCGGGAGTCAGTGCGCGGAGCCCGACAGTTGGAGGCCGATCACGCCGATGATGACCAGGCTGATCGACACGATCTTCAGGGTCGAGACCAGGTCGCCGAGGAAGATCATGCCGTAGATCGCGGTGCCCGCCGCGCCGATGCCGGTCCACACCGCGTAGGCGGGGCCGACGTCCAGCTTCTTCAGCGCCAGGGTGAGCAGACCGAAGCTGCCGAGGGCGAAGCAGCTGAACGCGACCGTCGGCCAGATCCTGGTGAAGCCGTGCGAGAGCTTGAGGCACACCGCGAATCCGGTCTCGAGGAGCCCCGCCACGATGACCAGCAGCCACGCCATGTGCTGTCCTCCCGTATGTCCGGCTCGGTGCGATTATGCACTTGCCACTGCCGCACCGGTGCAAACAACGCGGAGGTCAGTCGCCTTCCCGGCGCTCCCGAGTGGCCAGCAGCCGGCGCAGCGAGTACAGCCGCGCCGGGTCCGCGTGGCCCTCGGCGACCCACGTGTCGAGCGCGCAGTCCGGCTCGTCGTGGCTGCACGCGCGCGGGCAGTCGGCCGTGCCGGGCTCCAGGTCGGGGAAGGCGTGGATCACACGGGACGGATCGATGTGCGCGAGCCCGAAGGACCGTACGCCCGGGGTGTCGACCACCCAGCCGCCGTCGTCGCTCAGCGGCAGCGCCAGCGCGGACGTCGTCGTGTGGCGCCCGCGTCCCGTCACCGCGTTCACATGGCCCGTCGTACGGCGCCGGTCCCGCGGCACGAGCGCGTTGACCAGCGTGGTCTTGCCGACGCCCGAGTGGCCCACGAACGCGGTGACCTTGCCGTCCAGGTGCGCGCGCACCCGGTCGGCCGCGTCGCCGTTCTCCAGCTCCTCGCGGCTGGTGACGACGAACGGGATGTCGAGGTCGCCGTACAGCTCCAACAGCTTGTCCGGCGACGCCAGGTCCGACTTGGTCATGACGAGGAGCGGGGTGAGACCGCCGTCGTAGGCCGCGACCAGACAGCGGTCGATCAGCCGGGGGCGGGGCTCGGGGTCGGCGAGGGCGGTGACGATGGCGAGCTGGTCGGCGTTGGCGACGACGACCCGCTCGTACGGGTCGTCGTCGTCGGCGGTGCGCCGCAGCACCGACGTCCGCTCCTCGATGCGGACGATGCGCGCGAGTGTGTCCTTCTTGCCGGACAGGTCGCCGACGAGCGCGACCCGGTCGCCGACCACCGCCGCCTTGCGACCCAGCTCACGGGCCTTCATCGCCATGAGCGTGACGTCGTCGACGAGGCAGGTCAGCCGGCCCCGGTCGACGGTGAGGACCAGGCCCTCGGCCGCGTCCTCGTGCTTGGGCCGGATGTGGGTGCGCGGCCGGTTGCCCTTGCGGTTGGGGCGGCTGCGGATGTCGTCCTCGTCGGTGTGCTTGCCGTAGCGGCGCATCGGTGGACCCCTACGCCCCGAGCATCCCGGTCCACATGTCGGGGAAGTCGGGCAGGGTCTTCGCGGTCGTCGCCACGTTCTCGATCTGCACGTCCTCCACCACGAGGCCGAGGATCGCCCCGGCCGTCGCCATGCGGTGGTCGTCGTAGGTGTGGAAGACCCCGCCGTGCAGCCGGCGCGGACGGATGTGCAGACCGTCGGCGGTCTCCGTCACGTCGCCGCCCAGCCCGTTGATCTCCTTGGTGAGCGCGGCGAGCCGGTCCGTCTCGTGCAGCCGCAGGTGCGCGACCCCGCGCAGCGTCGAGGGGGAGTCGGCGAGGGCGGCCACCGCGGCGATGCCGGGGGTCAGCTCGCCGACGTCGCCGAGGTCGACGTCGATGCCGTGGACCGCACCCGAACCGGTGAACTCCAGTCCGTACTCGGTCAGCTCGCAGGAACCGCCCATTTCGGTGAAGATCTCCCGCAGCCGGTCACCGGGCTGGGTGGTGCGCGCGGGCCAGTCGGGGATGGTCACCTTGCCGCCCGTGACCAGGGCCGCCGCCAGGAAGGGCTGCGCGTTGGACAGGTCCGGCTCGATGGTCAGGTCACGGCCGAGCAGCGCGCCCGGCGTGACCCGCCAGACGTTCGGCTCGCCGCCCGACTCCGGGGTGTCCACCTGGGCACCGACCGCGCGCAGCATGTCGACGGTCATCCGGATGTGCGGCATCGACGGCAGTGTGGCACCGGTGTGCCGGACCTCGACGCCCTGGTTGAAACGGGGGGCGGACAGCAGCAGGGCGCTCACGAACTGCGACGACGAGGACGCGTCGATCGACACCGGACCGCCGTCCAGGGCGCCGCCGCCGTGCACGGTCAGCGGCAGCGCGCCGCGGCCGTCGTCGTCGATGCGGGCACCGAGCGCGCGCAGGGCGTCGATCACGCCGTGCAGGGGACGCTCGTACGACCGGGGGTCGCCGTCGAAGCGGACGGGGCCGTCGGCCAGCGCGGCGACCGGGGGCACGAAGCGCATCACGGTGCCGGCGTTGCCCACGTCGATGGTGGCCGGGCCGGACAGACCGGTGGGCAGGACGCGCCATGCCTCGCCGGCGCCGTCGGGGCCCGCGCCGGAGGAGCTCGACGACACGGTCTCCTCGATGGCGACGCCCATCGCGCGCAGGGCGCCGGCCATCAGCAGGGTGTCGCGGGAGCGCAGCGGGCGGCGCAGCCAGCCGGGCTCGGAGGCGAGGGCGGAGAGGACGAGGGCACGGTTGGTGACCGACTTGGACCCGGGCACGTGGACCGTCGCGTCGACGGCTCCGCTCGCGTGCGGGGCGGGCCAGAGGGCGGTGTGGGCGGGGTTCGGGACCATGGGGCCACTTTATTCCAGGAGCCAGCGCCCGCCGCCTATGAGGGAGCACAGCGACACCGCGTGGAACAGGAACAGCCACAGGCCCGCCGGGACGTGCGTCAGCCGGGACAGCTGGTCCGCGTCCGAGTCGCCCGCGCCGCCGCGGGAGCGCTTGGCCTGGAGTTCGAAGGCCGGGCGGACGCCGCCGAGGAGCAGGAACCACACCACCGCGTACGCGAACGCCGCCTGCACCTGGGGGCCGGCCAGCCAGGACACCAGGAGGAACGCGCCGCCCGTGAGGATCACCGTCAGTGCGCCGTAGGCGTTGCGGATCATCACGAGCATCGCGAGCAGCAGCAGGGTGGCCACCCACAGCAGCAGCGTGATGTGGCCGGTGGCCAGCAGCGCGGCGCCGCCGAGGCCGAGCAGCGGGGGTGCGGTGTAGCCGGCGGCGGCCGTCAGGATCATGCCGAGGCCGTGCGGCTTGCCCCGGCTGACGGTGAGGCCACTGGTGTCGGAGTGCAGGCGTATGCCGGTCAGCTGCCGGCCGGAGAGCAGGGCGACCAGCCCGTGACCGCCCTCGTGGGCGATGGTGACGGCGTTGCGCGACACCCGCCACGGTCCGTGCGGGACGACCACGACGAGCGCCGCCGCCAGCGTGGCGAGGACCACCCAGAGGTCGGGATCGGGCTGGGCGCCCCAGAGCCGGTCCCAGAGGTCGGGCAGCGCGGTGTCGGCGGTGCTCTGCATCTTCGGTGGTCGCTCCCCTGGTCGTTCGGAGTCTGGCAGTGTGGCACGTATGTGCGGACGGTATGCGGCGAGTCGTCGGCCCGAGGACCTCTCGGGGATCTTCGGGGTCGAGAAGTGGGAACCCGAGGAGACCTTGGAGCCCGATTACAACGTGGCCCCGACCAAGGAGGTCTACGCCGTTCTCGACCGTCCGGTGAAAGACGCCGAGGACCCGCGACCGGTTCGGCAGCTGCGCAGGCTGCGCTGGGGGCTCGTCCCGTCCTGGTCCAAGTCGCCCGAGGGCGCCGCCCGGATGATCAACGCGCGCGCGGAGACCGTGCACGAGAAGCCCTCCTACCGCCGTGCCTTCGCCGCCCGGCGCTGCATCCTGCCCGCCGACGGCTACTACGAGTGGGTCACCGGCACGCAGGAGCGGGACCTGGAGGTCGAGGGCAGGAAGAAGCGGCCCCGCAAGCAGCCGTACTTCGTGCTGCCCGCCGACGGCTCGGTGTTCGCGATGGCGGGCCTGTACGAGTTCTGGCGGGACCGCACGCTGCCCGACGACCATCCGCAGGGGTGGTGGGTCACCTGCTCGGTGATCACCACCGAGGCGGAGACCGACCCGCTGGCCGTCTCCCCGGCCGACGGCCCCCACGCGCTCGCCGACATCCACCCCCGGATGCCCCTGATGCTCACCCCGGACCGCTGGGACGCCTGGCTGGACCCCGCGCGCACCGACGTCGAGGACCTGCGGTCGCTGCTGGCACCCCCGCCGCCCGGCCTGATGCGCGCGTACGCCGTCTCCACCGCCGTCAGCAACGTCCGCAACAACGGCGTGGAGCTGCTGAAGGAGCTGGAAGGGCCGGAAGAGGGCACACTCTTCTGACGTGACCACAGAGTTCGGCGTGACCGCGGAGACCGTCGGTACGGAGGCGGGCGACGCCCGTGTGACCTGGCACCCGGCGCGGCGGCCCCGGTTCGTGCTGGCGGTGGGTCACGGCGCCGGGGGCGGCATCGAGGCGCGCGACCTGCGGGCACTGGCCGCGGTACTGCCGGGGCACGGGGTGAGCGTGGCGCTGGTGGAGCAGCCCTGGCGGGTGGCGGGCCGCAAGGTGGCGCCCGCGCCGAAGACCCTCGACACCGGCTGGCGCGGGATCTGGCCGGCGCTCGCGAAGCCGGGCCTGCCGGTGATCTCCGGCGGCCGCAGCGCCGGCGCGCGTGTGGCCTGCCGCACGGCGACCGAGCTGGGCGCGCGGGCCGTGCTCGCCCTGAGCTTCCCGCTGCACCCGCCGGGCAGGCCGGAGAGGTCCCGCGCGGACGAACTGCTCGGCGCCGGGGTGCCCACGCTCGTCGTCCAGGGCGGCAACGACCCGTTCGGGAGGCCCGCGGAGTTCCCCGAGGGGGCGTACGAACTGGTCGAGGTGCCCGGCGCCGATCACGGTCTCGCCGTGCCGAAGCGGGCCGCCGTCGGTCAGGAGGAGGCGCTGGAGATCGTCACCGGCGGTGTGGTGCGGTGGGTCGCGTCACTCGGGTGACGGACGGGAATGCGGACGGCGGCGGCGCTGTTGAGCGTGTCAGAAGTGCCGGGGATCCGGCGCCGACGTCGTGGGAAGGAAGTCCGCCGCATGGGTTCGACCACATGCCAGAGGCGCGGCAGCAGTGCTGACCTGGACTGGACGGTGCTGCACGCGGCCAAGACCGCTCCCGTTCGAGGGGCGGCGGGCACGGGTCGTGTTCTATCCTCCGATTCGAGTGGGACCGGTTTCGGTCCTGCCCGGGATCTTGAGGAGGTGGGTCCGGTCACTGGGACCGACGCAGGGACCGACAACGGCCAGGCGGAGCTGCCCGAGGGCCAGGGCGCCGGCGCGGAGTCCAGCACGGAGCGCAGCGCGCGCTTCGAGCGGGACGCGCTCGAGTTCCTCGACCAGATGTACTCGGCCGCGCTGCGCATGACGCGCAACCCGGCCGACGCCGAGGACCTGGTGCAGGAGACGTATGCCAAGGCGTACGCGTCCTTCCACCAGTTCCGTGAGGGCACCAACCTCAAGGCGTGGCTGTACCGCATCCTCACCAACACCTTCATCAACTCGTACCGCAAGAAGCAGCGCGAGCCCCAGCGCAGTGCGGCCGAGGAGATCGAGGACTGGCAGCTCGCGCGTGCCGAGTCGCACATGTCGACCGGTCTGCGCTCCGCCGAGTCGCAGGCGCTCGACCACCTGCCCGACTCGGACGTGAAGGAAGCCCTCCAGGCGATCCCCGAGGAATTCCGCATCGCCGTCTACCTCGCCGATGTAGAGGGCTTTGCCTACAAGGAGATCGCGGACATCATGGGGACACCCATCGGTACGGTGATGTCCCGGCTGCACCGGGGCCGCCGTCAACTGCGCGGCATGCTCGAGGACTACGCCCGTGAGCGCGGGCTGGTCCCCGCCGGCGCCGGAGAGTCGAACGAAGCGAAAGGCTCGGGCTCATGAGCTGCGGAGAGCCGCACGAGACGGACTGCAGTGAGGTACTCGATCATTTGTACGAGTTCCTCGACAGCGAGATGCCGGACGTCGACCGCGACAAGTTCCGGACCCACTTCGAGGAGTGCTCCCCCTGCCTGGAGAAGTACGGCCTGGAGCAGGCGGTGAAGAAGCTCGTCAAGCGCTGCTGCGGCCACGACGACGTGCCGACCGACCTGCGCTCCAAGGTCATGGGGCGGATCGACCTGATCCGCTCGGGCCAGACCGTCCCCGAGCACGACGTGACCGCGGCCCCGGCCACTCCGCAGGAGTCCTGACCCGCCGCGGTCCCCGGTGACCTTCACCCGAACGTGCTAATCCCCGGGTCATGGCCCCTCGCACCCCCCGGCCACCGCCCTAGGCTCCGGAGCCTGGACGGGGACGGTTCGGGGGAGGGTCGTGATGGAGTCGGTTCCGGCGCGGGCACGCGTGTACGTCGCCGGTGTCGCCCTCCTCGCCCTGACCTCGCTGCTGTCCCTGCCCGGCCTCCGCACCCCCTGGTGGGAGGTCGCGTCGCTCGCCGCGCTCTACGCGGCCTGCGAGCACGTCGTCCGGCGGCGCCTCGGCGGCACCTTCCACCCGGTCCTGCTGGCCGGCGCCTTCCTGTTGTCACCGCCCGCCGCGGCCCTCGTACCGCTGCCGGGCGCCCTCCTCGCGGGCGGCGCGCGGACGCGGCCGGTGCGCCGGATCTGGCGGGCCGCGCAGCTGTCGCTCGCGGTGGGGGCCGCGGCGCGTGCGCACGGGGCGCTCGGCGGCCGACATACCGTCACCGCCTGTGACTTCCCCTACGCGCTTGTGCCCGCCGGGGCCGGCGTGCTCGCGTTCTGCCTGGTCCTGACCGCCCTCGACGGCGGCATCCGCGCGCTCGCCGAACGGGTTCCGGTGCGCCGGGCCTGGCGCGGACTGCTGCCCCGCTCCCTCGCCCCGATCGGCGCGCACGGACTCGCCGGACTGATGATGGCCGTGCTGTGGCGCAGCCCGTACGGCCCCGTCGCCGCGCTGCTCGTCCTGCTGCCCATGTGCGTGTCCTGGTGGGTGTTCGCGCAGTACCACCGGGAACGGGCCGCCCACCAGGCCACCATCCGCGCGCTCGTGCAGGCCGTCGACATCAAGGACGGCTACACCCGCGGCCACAGCGAACGCGTCGGCCGGGCCTCCGTGCTCATCGCCCGCGAACTCGGCATGGACGACGACCGCGTCGAGGTGCTCAGGTTCGCCGGCATCCTGCACGACGTCGGCAAGCTCGGCGTGCCCACCCGGCTGCTGCGCAAGGACGGCCCCCTCACGCCTGAGGAACGGCGCGTGATCGAACTCCACCCCGAGTACGGGCACGAGATGGTGCGCGGCATCTCCTTCCTCGGCGAGGCGCGGGCGGCGATCCTCCACCACCACGAACGGCTGGACGGCAGCGGCTACCCCTACGGCCTCGCCGGCGGCCGGATCCCCGAATGCGCCCGGGTCGTGGCCGTCGCCGACGCCTTCGACGCGATGACCTCCACCCGCTGCTACAGCAGGGCCCGCCCCGTTTCCACCGCGCTCGCGGAACTGGAACGCTGCGCCGGCGCCCAGTTCGACCCCCGGATGGTCACCGCCCTCGTCCGCGCCCTGCGCCGCGACGGCTGGCACCCGGAGGTCACCGCCGACGAGTCCCCCGTCCCGCCCGCCGGGCCGGAGCCGGTGAGCAGCCACCCCGGGGCACCCGGGTGACCGCCCCCGTCCACGGCCGCCCCCTCGTGCTCCGGGCCGTCCACGGCTGCGCCCTCGTGCTGGCGGCCGGCTCCGTCGCCCTCACCCTCTGGGACGGTGTCGAGCGGGGCGGGGTCGCGCTCGCCTTCGGGGCGCTCGTCGCCTTCGGCGAACTGAGCCTGCCCGGAGGCGCCGACCGCTCCACCGCGGCGGCGGGTGTCGGTGCCGGATCGGCAGGCGGGGTGGGTGGTGGGGCCAGTGCTGGGGTCGGCGGCGGGGTCGGGGGAGGAGCCGGCGGCGACCCGTCGGGCGGCCCGGCCCCGACCTACGGCCCCGACCGGGAGGGCGCGCCCCTCGGCACCGCCGCCGCCCTGTCGTACGCGCTGCTGGGCGACGCCGGCGGGGCCGCGCAGGTCGTCACCGTCGTCCTCGTCGCCTCCCTGCTCGGCAACGTCCCGCACCTCTGGCGCGGCCGGGCCGCCGTGCCCGATCGCCTCGCCCGCCGTGTCCTCACCGTGGGCTTCGCCGCCGTCTGCTTCCAACCCCTGTACGCCCGGGGCCTGTTCGACGCCTGGGGCGGCACCGTCCACGCCCTGCTGCTGCTCGTGCTCCTCGTCCTGACCGCCCTGTGCGACGCCGTGCTCGCCGCCGTGCTCGCGCACGCCCGCACCCGCTGGCCGTTCGGACCGCTGCTGCGCGACGAACTGCGCGCCCTGCTCGGGATCGGGTCCGCGGTCGGCGCGACCGGCGCGGTCACCGCGCTCGCCGTCGGGGTCGTCGGCCTGTGGGCGCTGCCCGTCTTCTGCCTCCCGCTGTTGCTCACCCAGCTCTCGCTGCGCCGGTACGCCGCCGTGCGCGCCACCTACCGGCAGACCATCGCCTCCCTCGCCCGCGCCACCGAGGTGGCCGGCTGCACCCCCGCCGGGCACGCCCGCAGGGTCGCCGCCCTCTGCCAGGCCGTCGGCCGCGACCTCGGTCTGTCCGGGGCCGAGCTGACCGTGCTGGAGTACGCGGCGCTCATGCACGACATCGGCCAGCTGAGCCTCGTCGACCCCGTCCCGGCCGGCGCCACCGCCGTCCTGCCCGAGGCGGAGCAGCGGCGCATCGCGCTGCTCGGCGGTGCCGTCGTCCGGCAGACCGGCGTGGACCGCGCGGTCGCCGTGGTCGTGGAGAGCCAGGCCGACCCGTACCCGGAGCAGCCGGTGGCCGCGCGCATCGTCCGGGCGGTGAACGCGTACGAGGAGAAGGCCAGGGACGCCGGACCCGGCGGGTCGCTCAAGGCCCTGGAGGAGCTGCGCCTCGGCGCCGCCGGGGACTACGCGCCCGAGGTCGTGGAGTCGCTGGCCCGGGTGCTCTGGCTGCGGGGGAGCGAGGCATGAGACCGTCGGACGGGGCGGACCGCGGCCGGGTCTGCAATAGCCGGGCCCTGGTTGGGTAACCCATGGGTAATGAGCGGCTCTCCCGGCGTACGTGGTTGGATGCGAGGGAGAGGGTGTCCGGGGGCACAGGCCAGCCCACTGAGCGGAAATGGAACTGGCAGGCGGGAATCGTGAGGATCTTCGGCAAGGGACGGCACCGGCCCTCCGCCTCCTGGCGGCAGGCCACCGACCGGGCGTTCACGCTCATCGGCGACGGCCGGTACGAGGACGCGGGCGAACTGCTGACCCGCGCCGCCGACCTGGAACCCTGGCTGTCGGAGTCCTGGTTCAACCTGGCGCTGCTGCACAAGTTCCGGCACGACTGGGAGCAGGCCCGCGCGGCCGGACTGCGTGCCGTCGCCCTGCTCGACCGTGAGGCCGGGGCGCCCGACTGGTGGAACGTCGGCATCGCCGCCACCGCGCTCCAGGACTGGCCGCTGGCCCGCCGTGCCTGGCAGGCGTACGGGCTGCGGGTGCCGGGAGGCGCCACCGCTGCCGGGGAGCCGACCGGGATGGAGCTGGGCAGCGCGGCCGTGCGGATGTCCCCGGAGGGCGAGGCCGAGGTCGTCTGGGGCCGTCGGCTCGATCCCGCGCGCATCGAGGTGCTGTCCATCCCGCTTCCCTCGTCGGGGCGGCGCTGGGGCGAGGTCGTGCTGCACGACGGGGTGCCGCACGGCGAGCGCACCACCGCGGCCGGGCACGCCTATCCCGTCTTCGACGAGATCGAGCTGTGGGCGCCCTCGCCCGTCCCCACCTGGGTGGTGCTCCTGGAGGCGGCGACCGAGGCCGACCGGGACGCGCTGGAGCAGCTCGCCGCGGACGCCGGTTTCGCCGCGGAGGACTGGTCGTCGTCCGTGCGGCTGCTGTGCCGGATGTGCTCCGAGTCACGGATGCCGACCGACGAGGGCGGCGGGGTGCACCTCGATCCCCACGACCACAGCGAGCCGGGGCATCCGGGGCCGCTCGGGCACCGGACGGACGGGCAGCTGTGGGTGCCCGAGCGGGAGTGCGGGGTGGCCGCGCCTGCCTCCCTGGTCCGCGGGTTGCTGGACGGATGGGTCGCGGACAGCCCGGACTCCCGGGACTGGCGGGACCTGGAAGAGGTCTGCTAGGCGTCGTCGCCCGCCGCGGGTCCCGGCCGTTCGCCCCGTTCCCGCAACCCCGACCGGGCGCTTCCCCGTACCCTGTATCAGCAACATCACCCCCGGTTTTCCAGGAAGGCATACGTCGGTCATGGCGCAGCAGGACACCGATCAGCAGCACGCGGGCGTGCTCCCCGTGGACGACGAGGGCTTCGTCATCGACACCCAGGACACGGAGGAGCGCGAGAGCGCCTGGCGTGAGCGCGGCACCTCGCGTCCCATCACCGTCGTCGGCAACCCGGTGCTGCACAAGGAGTGCAAGGACGTCACCGAGTTCGACGCGAAGCTGGAGCAGCTGGTCGCGGACATGTTCGCCAGCCAGCGCACCGCCGAGGGCGTGGGCCTGGCCGCCAACCAGATCGGCGTCGACCTGAAGGTCTTCGTCTACGACTGCCAGGACGACGAGGGCGCCCGGCACGTGGGCGTGGTGTGCAATCCGAAGCTGGTCGAGCTGCCCGCCGACCGGCGCCGGCTGGACGACAGCAACGAGGGCTGCCTCTCGGTGCCGACGGCGTACGCCCCGCTCGCCCGCCCCGACTACGCCGAGGTCACCGGGCAGGACGAGAAGGGCAACCCGATCAAGGTGCGCGGCACGGGCTACTTCGCGCGGTGCCTCCAGCACGAGACGGACCACTTGTACGGCTACCTCTACATCGACCGGCTGTCCAAGCGGGAACGCAAGGACGCGCTGCGGCAGATGGCCGAGAACGAGCCGCGTTATCCGGTCGTCGCCAACGACTGAGACGAACGACAACTCCTGTGACGCCTGGTCAGGAATGGTCCTGCCAGGCGTTGTTCGTCAGTCCTTCGCACAATCGATCCCATATGCATGCCAAGTGATCGTCATTCAGTCACACAAGAGGGGTTTCTCGGCATCTTGGGGTAGTGAAGGGAGCGAATCCGTTCCCAGAGCGGTCAGTCGTGGTGCTGAATGGGGAGTGCGGGGATACGCAACGGCGCACGCCCGGCACAACGGGAGGGGCGTGCGTTCCTGGCGGCTGAGAGGGGTTTGTTCGTGCATGTTTTCCCACACGGCACCACATCGACGCCGACGACGGTGGCGGTCCCACCGTCGCTAGCTCTCCCGGTGATCGAGACCGCGTTTCCCCGGCAGCTGCATCCCTATTGGCCGCAGCTCCAGGAGACAACTCGGGACTGGCTGCTCGAAAAGCGGCTCATGCCGGCGGACAAGGTAGCGGAATATGCCGACGGCCTGTGCTACACGGACTTGATGGCGGGATACTACCTGGGCGCTCCCGACGACGTCCTCCAGGCCATAGCCGACTACAGCGCGTGGTTCTTCGTCTGGGACGACCGCCACGACCGTGACATCGTGCACGGCCGCGCGGACGACTGGCGCAGGCTGAAGACGCGGCTCCACATCGCACTCGACGCACCACGGCACCATCTGCACCACACGGACCCCCTGGTGGCGGCCTTCGCGGACAGCGTGACGCGGCTGTACTCGTTCCTGCCGCAGACGTGGAACGACCGGTTCGCCCGGCACTTCCACACCGTGATCGACGCCTACGACCGGGAGTTCCGCAACCGCACCGAGCGCCGTGTCCCCGGGGTCGAGGAGTACCTCGCCCTGCGGCGCCTGACCTTCGCCCACTGGATCTGGACGGACCTGCTGGAGCCGAGCGCGGGTACGGAAATACCGGACGCCGTGCGCAAACATCCGGCATATCGCCGTCCGGCCCTGTTGAGTCAGGAATTCGCCGCCTGGTACAACGACCTCTGCTCACTTCCGAAAGAAATAGCGGGGGACGAAGTACACAATCTCGGAATCAGCCTCATCGCGCACGAGGGGCTGAATCTGGAGGAAGCCGTCGTGGAAGTCAGGCGACGCGTCGAGAGATGCATCATAGAATTCCTCGACGCGGAGCGCGATCTGACGGAGTTCGCGAGAGAACTCGACGACGGCACGCCCCGCGGAAAGGAACTGAGCGACGCCGTACGGGCCTGCCTCGCCAATATGCGGAACTGGTTCAGCTCCGTCTACTGGTTCCACCACGAATCCGGCCGTTACATGGTCGACAGCTGGGACGACAGGTCCACGCCCCCGTACGTCAACAACGAAGCGGCAGGTGAGAAATGACCGTGGAGTCCGCACAGCCCGACGCAGGTCCGCACACGGCCACGGAACTGCGCGAACCGCCCCTCGCGGGGGGCAGGGTCCCCGTCCTCGGCCACGGCTGGAGGATGGCCGGCGACCCGCTGGCCTTCATGTCCCAGCTCCGCGACCACGGCGACGTCGTACGTCTGAGGCTCGGCCCCAAGACGGTGTACGCCGTCACCGCCCCGGCGCTCACCGGCGCGCTGGCGCTGAGCCCCGACTACCACGTGGCGGGACCGGTCTGGGAGTCGCTGGAGGGCCTGCTCGGGAAGGAGGGCGTGGCCACCGCCAACGGGCCGCTGCACCGGCGGCAGCGGCGCACCATCCAGCCCGCGTTCAAGCTGGACGCCATCCCCGCCTACGGGCCGATCATGGAGGAGGAGGCACACGCGCTCACCGAGCGCTGGACGCCCGGCGAGACCATCGACTGCACCTCCGAGTCGTTCCGTGTCGCCGTGCGCATCGCCGCCCGCTGCCTGCTGCGCGGCCAGTACATGGACGAGCGGGCCGAGCGGCTGTGCGTCGCGCTCGCCACGGTCTTCCGGGGCATGTACCGGCGCATGGTGGTCCCCCTCGGACCGCTGTACAAACTGCCCCTTCCGGCCAACCGCGAATTCAACCGGGCACTGGCCGATCTGCATCTCCTCGTCGACGAGATCGTCACCGAACGCCGGGCGTCCGGCCAAAGGCCCGATGATTTGCTGACGGCATTGCTGGAGGCGGAGGACGACAATGGCGAGCCCATCGGGGAACAGGAGATCCACGACCAGGTCGTCGCGATACTCACCCCGGGCAGCGAAACAGTGGCTTCCACCATCATGTGGTTGCTTCAGGCACTCTCCGAACATCCGGATCACGCCGAGAGGGTGCGCGCGGAGGTCGAATCCGTGACCGGTGGCCGACCCGTCGCATTCGAGCACGTCCGCGGGCTCACACACACGAACAATGTCATCGTCGAGGCCATGCGGCTGCGTCCGGCCGTATGGATATTGACGCGGCGCGCGGTGACCGACACCGAGCTGGGCGGCTATCGCATTCCGGCCGGGGCGGACATCGTCTACAGCCCCTACGCGATCCAGCGCGACGCCCGCTCGTACGAGGAGAACCTGGAGTTCGACCCCGACCGCTGGCTGCCGGAACGGGCCAAGGACGTGCCCAGGTTCGCCATGAGCCCGTTCAGCGTCGGCAACCGCAAGTGCCCGAGCGACCACTTCTCGATGGCGCAGCTCAGCCTGATCACGGCCGCGCTCTCCGCGAAGTACCGCTTCGAGCAGGTCGCCGGGTCGAAGGACGAACCCCGGGTGGGCATCACGCTCCGTCCGAACCGGCTGATGGTGAAGCCCCTGCCCTGGTGAGCGGGCAGTGAGGGGTGCGCGGTGACACCGGCGCGCGTTCAGGCGGCCTCCGGGCCCCGGAATGTGCGCCGGTACGCGTTCGGGGTCGTCCCGAGCGCCCGGACGAACTGGTGGCGCAGCGCGGCCGCGGTGCCGAACCCGGTGCGGTCCGCGATCGTGTCCATCGTCTCGTCGCTGCCCTCCAGCAGGTCCTGGGCCAGCAGCACGCGTTGGCGCAGGATCCAGCGGTAGGGCGTGGTGCCGGTCTCCTGCTGGAAGCGGCGCGCGAAGGTGCGCGGCGCCATGTGGGCACGGGCGGCGAGCTGCTCGACGGTGACCTCGCGGTCGAGGTGCCGCTGCATCCACTCCAGGACCTCGCCGACGGTGTCGCACGCCTCCTTGGGCAGCGGCCGCTCGATGTACTGGGCCTGTCCGCCGTCCCGGTGCGGGGGCACCACCATCCGCCGGGCGATCTTGTTGGCGACCTCGGGGCCCTGTTCCCTGCGCACGATGTGCAGACAGGCGTCGATGCCGGCGGCGGTGCCCGCCGAGGTGATCACCGGGTCCTCGTCGACGTAGAGCACGTCGGGCTCGACGACCGCCCGCGGACAACGCACGGCCAGCTCCCGCGCGTGCCGCCAGTGCACGCTGCACCGCCGTCCGTCGAGCAGCCCGGCGGCGCCGAGCACAAACACCCCCGAGCAGACGCTGAGCACCCGGGCCCCGCGGTCCACCGCCCGGACCAGGGCGTCCAGCAGCTCGGGCGGATAGTCCCGGACGACGTACTCGGCACCGGCCGGGACGGCGATCAGGTCCGCCTCCTCCAGCCGTTCGAGGCCGTACGGCGTGGCGACGGTCAGCCCGCCGACATGGGTGGAGAGCGTGGGGCCCTCCGCCGAGACCACGGCGAAGTCGTACACCGGCAGCCCCTCGTCGCTGCGGTCGATGCCGAACACCTCGCAGATCACGCCGAGTTCAAAGGGATGCACACCGTCGAGCAGCACGGCGGCCACGTTCTTCAGCATGCTCCCAGTGTGCCTCGGAGCTGGCAGCAATTCGAGGGTATACGGCAGTCCTGCCACTCACGGTAAGGAGTGTTCCGCAGGACAGTGGTGTCCATGAACACGAATCAGATCGAAGGTCTCGTCGGAATGGCCGCCGTCCTCGCGATCCTCGTCCTGCTGGCCCTCCCCTCGCTGCTCGGGGTGGTGCGCGACCGGCGCATCGACCGGCAGATCGAGGAGGCCCGGCGGGAGCGGGAGCACGAGGGGGCGGCCACGGATCAGAAGTCCTCGTCCAGGTCGACGGTGCCCTCCACCGCCACCTGGTACGCCGAGGGACGCCGCTCGAAGAAGTTGGTCAACTCCTGAACCCCCTGGAGCTCCATGAAGGAGAAGGGGTTCTCCGAGCCGTACACCGGGGCGAAGCCGAGCCGCGTGAGGCGCTGGTCGGCGACGCACTCCAGGTACTGGCGCATCGAGTCGGTGTTCATGCCCGGGAGGCCGTCGCCGCACAGGTCGCGCGCGAACTGCAGCTCGGCCTCGACGGCCTCCTTCAGCATCTCGGTGACCTGTCGGCCCAGCTCGTCGTCGAAGAGGTCCGGCTCCTCCTTGCGGACGGTGTCGACCACCTCGAAGGCGAAGGACATGTGCATGGTCTCGTCGCGGAACACCCAGTTGGTGCCGGTGGCCAGACCGTGCAGCAGGCCCCGGCTGCGGAACCAGTAGACGTAGGCGAAGGCGCCGTAGAAGAACAGGCCCTCGATGCACGCGGCGAAGCAGATCAGGTTGAGCAGGAAGCGGCGCCGGTCGGCCCGGGACTCCAGCCGGTCCAGCTTCTCCACCGAGTCCATCCACCGGAAGCAGAACCCGGCCTTCTCCCGGATGGACGGGATGTTCTCCACGGCGGCGAACGCGGCGGCGCGGTCCTCCGGGTCGGGGAGGTAGGTGTCCAGGAGCGTCAGGTAGAACTGGACGTGGACGGCCTCCTCGAACAGCTGACGGCTCAGGTAGAGCCGCGCCTCGGGGGAGTTGATGTGCTTGTAGAGGGTGAGCACCAGGTTGTTCGCCACGATCGAGTCGCCCGTCGCGAAGAACGCGACCAGCCGGCCGATCAGATGCTGTTCGGCGGGCGTGAGCCTGGCCAGGTCGGCGACGTCCGAGTGGAGGTCGACCTCCTCGACGGTCCAGGTGTTCTTGATGGCGTCCCGGTAGCGCTCGTAGAAGTCCGGGTAGCGCATGGGGCGCAGCGTCAGCTCGAAGCCGGGGTCGAGCAGACGGGTGTCGCGGGTGGTCACTGGCATGCCTCGCAGGACTCGGGGTTTTCGAGGGAGCAGGCGACCGCGTCGGGGTCGGCGATCTGCTGCACGGGGATCGGGGCCTGGGCGCGCGCGGCGCGGGCGATGCGGGTCGCCGGGCGCGAGCGCAGGTAGTACGTCGTCTTCAGACCGGACTTCCAGGCGTACGCGTACATCGAGGAGAGCTTGCCGATGGTCGGCGTCTCCATGAAGAGGTTCAGCGACTGCGACTGGTCCAGGTACGGGGTGCGGGCCGCCGCCATGTCGATCAGGCCGCGCTGCGGGATCTCCCACGCCGTGCGGTACAGGGCGCGCACGTCCGCCGGGATCCAGGTGAAGTCCCGCACCGAGCCGTTGGACTCGCGCAGCGCCTCGCGGGTGCGGGCGTCCCAGACGCCCAGCTCCTTGAGGTCCCGCACCAGGTACGAGTTGACCTGGAGGAACTCGCCGGACAGCGTCTCGCGCTTGAACAGGTTGGAGACCTGGGGCTCGATGCACTCGTACACGCCCGCGATGGACGCGATGGTGGCGGTCGGGGCGATCGCGAGCAGCAGGGAGTTGCGCAGGCCCGTCACGGCGATCCGCTCGCGCAGGGCCGCCCAGCGCTCGGGCCAGGCGGGTTCGACGCCGTAGTGGTCGGGGTGCAGGACGCCCCGGGCCGTGCGGGTCTTCTCCCAGGCCGGGAGCGCGCCGCTCCGCTCGGCGAGGTCGGCGGACGCCTCGTACGCGGCGAGCATGATCCGCTCGGCGATCCGCGTGGACAGATCCCTGGCACCGGGCGAGTCGAAGGGCAGCCGCAGCTTGAAGAAGACGTCCTGGAGGCCCATCGCCCCGAGGCCGACCGGCCGCCACTTGGCGTTGGAGCGGCCCGCCTGCTCGGTCGGGTAGAAGTTGATGTCCACGACCCGGTCGAGGAAGGTGACGGCGGTGCGGACCGTGTCGTCCAGGCGCTCCCAGTCGATGTCCCCGTCCACGACGAACGCGCCCAGGTTCACCGAGCCGAGGTTGCAGACCGCCGTCTCCCCGTCGTCCGTGACCTCCAGGATCTCCGTGCAGAGGTTGGAGGAGTGGACGACGTGGCCCGGCGTCGCCGTCTGGTTGGCGGTGCGGTTGGCGGCGTCCTTGAAGGTCATCCAGCCGTTGCCGGTCTGGGCGAGGGTGCGCATCATGCGGCCGTACAGCTCGCGGGCCGGCAGGGTCTTCTTCGCGAGCCCGCGGGCCTCGGCGGACCGGTACGCGGTGTCGAACTCCTCGCCCCACAGATCGACCAGTTCGGGCACGTCCGACGGGGAGAACAGCGACCACTGCCCGTCGGTGTCGACCCGGCGCATGAACTCGTCCGGGATCCAGTGCGCGAGGTTGAGGTTGTGCGTGCGGCGGGCGTCCTCGCCGGTGTTGTCGCGCAGCTCCAGGAACTCCTCGATGTCGGAGTGCCAGGTCTCCAGGTAGACGGCGGCGGCCCCCTTGCGCCGACCGCCCTGGTTCACGGCGGCCACCGAGGCGTCCAGGGTCTTCAGGAACGGGACGATGCCGTTGGAGTGCCCGTTGGTGCCGCGGATCAGGGAACCGCGCGAGCGGACGCGGGAGTAGGCGATGCCGATGCCGCCCGCGTGCTTCGAGAGGCGGGCCACCTGGTGGTAGCGGTCGTAGAGGGAGTCCAGCTCGTCCTTCGGGGAGTCGAGGAGGTAGCAGGACGACATCTGGGGGTGCCGGGTGCCGGAGTTGAACAGGGTGGGGGAGGAGGGCAGGTAGTCGAGGCGGCTCATCAGGCCGTAGAGCGCGGCCACCTCGTCGACGGCCCGGCCGGTGTCGTCCTCGGCGAGGCCGGCGGCGACGCGCAGCATGAAGTGCTGGGGCGTCTCGACGACCTTGCGGGTGTGGGGGTGGCGCAGCAGGTAGCGGCTGTACAGGGTGCGCAGGCCGAAGTAGCCGAAGCGGTCGTCGCCGTCCCGGTCGATCAGCGCGTCCAGGCGCTCGGCGTGCAGCCGGACGAACGCGGCGGTGCGGTCGGCGATCAGCCCCTCGCGGTGGCCCGCGGCGACCGACCCGGTGAACGAGGTGACACCCTGCGAGGCGGCCTCGGCGCGGATGCCGATGGCCAGCAGGCGGGCGGCGAGCCGGGAGTAGGCGGGGTCCTCGGAGATGAGGCCGGCGGCCGCCTCCGTGGCCAGCTCCCGCAGCTCCGCCCCGTCCGCGTGGGCCGACCGGCCGCGCAGCGCGGCGGCGGCGACCCGGCCGGGGTCGGCGTCGGGGAGGTCGGCGGTCAGCTCGGTCAGGGTCCGCAGCAGGGCGCTGCCGGGGCCGTCGGCCTCCGGGGCCGGGGCGGTCACTCCGGTGGCTGAGACCGGGTCTGCTGGCGCGATGGTCACGTGGGGCTCTCCCTCGCTCGGCACGGGGCCTCACGGGGGCAGGGGGACGCACACGAGCGCACACGGCGTCGCATCCGCCGGCCCATTCCACGAGGCCCGGACGTCAGGGCACCCGGACCGGACGGCCGGGCGCGCTGTCGGCAGGTCCTCGGACTGAACAGGCGTGCGGAAACACGCAAGTACACCGTTGCGGGACAGTTCCGGATTCGCACCGGATTCCCCTGCGGCGACAGCGAGCAAGAGCATACATCTTGTGCTGCCCCGCGCAGCCACCCCTAGATGTTGTGTCGTCCCGGTCTCAGAGCGTCAACTCATAGGTGAGCAGAGTGAGGTCGTCGAGCTCCGGCAGGGGGTTCCAGTCGCGCTCGGGCGTACGCACGAAACCCAGGCGCGCGTAGACACGGTGGGCGGCGCGCATGGACCGCTGAGTGGACAGCACGACCCGCCCGCACCCTCCGACGCCCCGCGCCCGTTCGACACACGCGCGTACGAGCGCCTCCCCGACGCCCCGGCCGCGGGCGGCGTGGTCGACCGCGAGCATCCGTATCTCGGCCTCGCCGGGACGGGCGATGTCGGCCATGGGGCCGCCGGCCGCCACGAAGGTGACTCCGCCCAGCACGTGTCCGTCGGCCACGGCCACCAGGACGTCCGCGGACGCCGCGCGCCCGGCCACGTTCCGCAGCTCGTCGAGGTACGCGTCGCTCTCGCCGAAGTCGAGGAGGCCGTCGTGGAGATAGGCGCGGGCGGTGATCTCGCCCAGGGGTGCGTAGTCGCCGGGGACGGCGGTGCGGATCGAGAAGTCCATGGCACCGAGTGTGCGGGCGGACAGGACGACGGGCCGCCGATTTTGTCGCTCTCGGCGGCCCGTCGTGGGGTGCTCGTGCCCTCTACCGGGTGTCAGTGGGAGGTGCCCGCAGTGGCCGGCGGGAGTTCCACCGCGACGCCCGCGTCGCCCGCGTCGGCCGTGTAGTCCTCCGGCTTCGTCTCGTCGATGCCCTCGGGGGCCTTGGCCGCGCGCAGGACGAAGGTCAGGACCACCGAGACGACGACGTTCAGGACGAACGCGGTGAGACCGATGTAGCCGATCTCGCCGATGCCGGGGATCTCCTTCGAGGAGCCGCCGAAGTGCTTCTGCGTCGGCGAGGCCACCCCGTACGCGGCGACCGTGCCGTACACCATGCCGACCGCCCAGCCCGCGAGCAGCGCCCAGCGGTGGAACCACCGGGTGAACAGGCCGCCGACCAGGGCCGGGAACGTCTGCAGGATCCAGATGCCGCCCAGCAGCTGGAAGTTGATCGCGACCGTCTTGTCCATGGTCAGGACGAAGACCAGCGCGCCCACCTTCACCAGCAGGGAGACCAGCTTGGAGACCCTGGTCTCCTGCGCGGGCGTGGCGTCCGGCTTGATGAAGTCCTTGTAGATGTTGCGGGTGAACAGGTTCGCCGCCGCGATCGACATGATCGCCGCCGGCACCAGCGCACCGATGCCGATGGCCGCGAACGCCACACCCGCGAACCAGTCCGGGAACATGTTCTCGAACAGCTGCGGGATGGCCAGCTGCCCGTTCTGCACCTTGACGCCCGCCGCGATCGCCATGAAGCCCAGCAGGCCGAGGAGGCCCAGCATCAGGGAGTACAGCGGCAGGATCGTGGTGTTGCGGCGGATCACCTCACGGCTGCGCGAGGACAGCGTGGCGGTGATCGAGTGCGGGTACATGAACAGCGCGAGCGCCGAGCCGAGCGCCAGCGTGGCGTACGTCCACTGGCCGCCCGGGGGCGTGACGACCGCGCCCGCCCCCGCCGCGGTGAACTTGTCGTTCGCCCTGGCGAAGATGTCGTCGAAGCCGCCGAGCTTGATCGGGATGTAGATGATCGCGACGGCGATGACGATGTAGATCAGCGTGTCCTTGACGAACGCGATCAGCGCGGGCGCCCGCAGACCCGAGGAGTAGGTGTACGCGGCCAGCACGCCGAACGCGATCAGCAGCGGCAGGTCCTTGACGAACCAGTTGGTGTTCTCGCCGCCGCCCACGCCCATCACGTCGAGCACCGCCTGGATGCCCACGAGCTGGAGCGCGATGTACGGCATGGTCGCGAGGATGCCGGTGAGGGCCACCGCCAGCGACAGCCCCTTCGAGCCGAACCGGCCGCGCACGAAGTCCGACGGCGTCACGTACCCGTGCCGGTGCGACACCGACCACAGCCGGGGCAGGAACGTGAAGATCAGGGGATAGATCAGGATGGTGTACGGGACCGCGAAGAAGCCGGAGGCGCCCGCCGCGTAGATCGCCGCGGGGACGGCCACGAAGGTGTACGCCGTGTAGAGGTCGCCGCCGAGCAGGAACCAGGTGACCCAGGTGCCGAACGACCGTCCGCCCAGGCCCCATTCGTCGAGGCTGTGCTCGTTGTCGGCCCTGCGCCAGCGCGCGGCCAGGAAGCCCATGACCGTGACGGCCACGAAGAAGAAGATGAAGACGCCGAGCGCGACGCCGTTCACGCCGTCCTTCACTCGGACGCACCGCCCTTCGACGCCGTGCGGCCACGGCCGCGCTGGTCACGCTGCCAGAGCTGGTAGGCGATCATCGTGAGCGCGGTGGAGATCAGCACCCAGAGCATCTGGTACCAGTAGAAGAACGGGATCCCGATGAACGTGGGGTCCGTCTTGGCGTAGGAGCCCACCCAGAGCATCGCCACGAAGGGCGCTACGAGACACAGGGCGATCACTACGCGGACCGGTGTCACGACCGGTGGTTTCACTTCAGGCGCATCTGACATGCCTAGGCTCCGTCCCCTCGCTGATCACCTGGTGTAATGCGCAGGCAATGTAGGTGACGGTGTCAACGAAACGGAAGACCCCTTCGGAATATCTCTCCCGAACGGAGACATCCCCTTCCCGGACCGTGACCTCGTACGAGCCATTTCCGGACCGTGACCTCGTGCGAGTGCGGCCGGCGGCGCTCCGGTCCGGGCCCGGGGCGTTCGGGCCCGGCCCCGGGCCGCCCTGGCTCAGTCCTGGGGCCGCTTGAGGCGCGCGACGAATTTGTAGCGGTCGCCGCGGTACACCGAGCGCACCCATTCGACCGGGTTGCCCCCGCGGTCCAGGGAGTGCCGGGAGAGCATCAGCATCGGCAGACCCACGTCGGTGCCCAGCAGGCCGGCCTCGCGCGGTGTGGCCAGCGAGGTCTCGATGGTCTCCTCGGCCTCGGCGAGATGGATGTCGTACACCTCGGCGAGGGCGGTGTAGAGGGACGTGTACTTCACGAGGCTGCGGCGCAGCGCGGGGAAGCGCTTGGCCGACAGGTGCGTGGTCTCGATGGCCATGGGCTCGGCGTTCGCCATGCGCAGCCGCTCGATGCGCAGCACCCGGCCGCCGGCGGTGATGTCGAGGAGCGCGGCGAGCCGTTCGTCCGCGGTGATGTACCCGATGTCCAGGAGTTGCGAGGTGGGCTCCAGGCCCTGGGCGCGCATGTCCTCGGTGTAGGAGGTGAGCTGGAGCGCCTGGGAGACCTTGGGCTTGGCGACGAAGGTGCCCTTGCCCTGGATGCGTTCGAGGCGGCCCTCGACGACGAGTTCCTGGAGGGCCTGGCGGACGGTGGTGCGCGAGGTGTCGAACTCGGCGGCGAGCGTGCGCTCCGGCGGGACCGGGGTGCCGGGCGCCTGGGTCTCCGTCATGTCGAGCAGGTGCTTCTTCAGACGGTAGTACTTGGGCACGCGCGCGGTACGGACGGTCGCCCCACCCTCGTTCTCCGCACTGCTGACGTCGGTGCTCATGCTCCGCCTTCCCGGCTCCGGGTGCCGACAGCGGCCGACCTCGCGTCGGCCAGGGCTCACATCGTGGCACGGCTTGGTGTGGCGGACGCCACCCGCACGCTCCTTGATCTCCTCTGTATACCGTCGCGACCCGGGTTGGTCTAGTCCATAGGTCCACCCGCTGGGCGGTGATACGTGCCCAACTGGTGCGTCCGATCTGTCACTTGGTGAATGAAAGGTCCCTGCATATCTCGGTCCCATCACGGAGGAGAGGAGCCCGGTTGAACACCCTTGACAGTCCTATTGGTCTGGGCCAAGCTCCCCCTACTGGTCTACACCATTGGTCCAGGTCCCGGCCCCATGGGCGGTACGACGCGTTCACGGTCGCCGCGGGGAGGCAGGGGGGATTGTGGCATCCCTGAGGAGGGTGGCGTGAAGCGCAAGCTGACAGCCGCGATCGGTATCGCGGGCATGATGGTCTCCATCGCGGCGTGCGGAAGCGGTGACGACGACGGCGGCAGCAAGGCGGGGGCGGACGGCTACAAGGGACAGACGCTCACGGTCTGGGTGATGGACGGCTCCTCGCCGGACCAGTGGCAGAAGGACGTGCAGGCGGCCTTCGAGAAGAAGACCCAGGCCAAGGTCAAGTTCGAGATCCAGCAGTGGAACGGCATCCAGCAGAAGCTGACCACCGCCCTGTCGGAGGAGAACCCGCCGGACGTCTTCGAGATCGGCAACACGCAGACCCCCGCCTACGCCAAGACCGGCGGCCTGGCCGACCTGGCGGACCTCAAGTCCTCCATCGGCGCCGACTGGACGCAGTCCCTCAACAACTCCTCCGTGTTCGACGGCAAGCAGTACGCCGCGCCCTGGTACTTCGCCAACCGCGTCGTGATCTACAACAAGAAGGTCTGGGCCGACGCCGGCATCAAGGACCTGCCCAAGACCCGCGACGAGTTCTACGCGGACCTCCAGCAGATCGGCTCCAAGACCAAGGCCGAGCCCATCTACCTGCCGGGCCAGAACTGGTACCACTTCGTCGGTCTGACCATCGGCGAGGGCGGTGAACTGGTCAAGAAGGAGGGCGACAAGTACGTCTCCAACCTGGCCGACCCGAAGGTCGCCGCCGCCATGGAGACCTACAAGAAGTTCCAGGCGCTGTCCAAGGCCCCCAAGGACAAGGACGAGGCCACCCCGCAGCAGGGCGAGGTCTTCGCCAAGGGCAACGTCGGCGCGATCATCGGCATGGGCTGGGAGGCCGGTACGGCCATCGCGGCCAACCCGAAGATCGAGAAGGACGTCGGCTACTTCACCATCCCCGGCGCCACGGCCGACAAGCCCGAGGGCGTCTTCCTCGGCGGCTCCAACCTCGCCGTCGCCGCGGGCAGCAAGAAGCAGGCGCTCGCCAAGGAGTTCCTGAAGGTCGCGCTCTCCGACCAGTACGAGGGCGAACTCGCCAAGCAGAACGGCGTCATCCCGAACAAGGAGTCGCTCCAGACCAACCTCGCGGGCAACGCCGCCGCGGAGGCAGCCGCCCCCGCCGTCGCCGGCGGTGGCACCACGCCCCTGATCCCGGAGTGGGCCGCGGTCGAGAACGCGCCCAACCCGGTGAAGACCTACATGACCGCCGTTCTGAACGGCAAGTCGCCCGCCGAGGCCGCCAAGCAGGTCGAGGCCGAGTTCAACAAGCGGCTGGCGCAGCAGCAGTAACCGCGCCCGTGCTCACGCCGGGGTACCGGGCCTCCGCGGCCCCGTGCCCCGGCCCCCACGCGTAGGTCGAGAAAGAGATGGCGAGCATGACCGTGCAGACCGAACGGCCGCCCTCCGAGCCGACGGACGTCCGCAAGCCGGGCGACGCGGGGTCCGGCGGGCCGACACCGAGAGCCGCGTCGCGTGCCGGCGCGTTCGCCCCGTACCTCCTGCTCCTGCCGGCCTGCGCAGCCACGGTGCTGCTGCTCGGCTGGCCGCTGGTGAAGGACGGGCTGCTGTCCTTCCAGAACCTCAACATGGGGCAGCTGATCCAGCACGTCACCGAGTGGAACGGCGTCGACAACTACAAGGAGGTCCTCACCGGTGAGGACTTCTGGCGCGTCACCCTCCGGTCGATCCTGTTCACGGCGGTCAACGTCGTCCTGATCATGATTCTGGGCGGTCTGGTCGGACTGCTGCTCGCCCGTCTCGGCCGGCGCATGCGGGTCACCCTGATGATCGGGCTCGTGCTCGCCTGGGCCATGCCCGTGGTCGCCGCCACGACCGTCTACCAGTGGCTGTTCGCCCAGCGCTTCGGTGTCGTCAACTACGTGCTGGACAAGTTCGGCTGGCACTCCATGGCCGACTACAGCTGGACCAGCAGCCAGATGGCGACCTTCTTCGTCGTCACCGTGCTGATCGTGTGGCAGTCGATACCCTTCGTCGCGATCAACCTGTTCGCGGCCACCACCACGATCCCCGACGAGCTGTACGAGGCGGCGGCCCTGGACGGCGCGGGCGCGTGGCAGAGCTTCACCACCGTGACCCTGCCCTTCCTGCGGCCCTTCCTCTACGCGACGACCTTCCTGGAGATCATCTGGGTCTTCAAGGCGTTCGTCCAGGTCTTCACCATCAACGCCGGCGGCCCCGACCGGCTCACGGAGATCCTGCCCGTCTACGCCTACGTCGAGGGCGTCGGCAACCAGCACTACGGCATGGGCGCGGCGATCGCCGTCCTGACCATCCTGATCCTGCTCGGTCTCACCGCCCACTACCTCAGGATCGTGCTCAAGCAGGAGAGCGAAGAGGAGGCCGCGCTGTGAGGCGCACGCTCATGGGCCGCGTCTGGCCCAACGTCACCGCCGTCGTGCTGTTCGCCGGCTTCGTCTTCCCCGTCTACTGGATGTTCGCCACGGCCTTCAAGCCGACCGGCGACATCATCTCGGACACCCCGGTCTGGTTCCCGACGGACATCACCTTCGAGCACTTCAAGAAGGCGACCGGCGTCGACCACTTCTGGACGTACGTCGGCAACTCGCTGACCGTCACGATCCTCGCGGTCGTGTTCTCCCTGGTCATCGCCCTCGCCGGCTCCTTCGCGCTGGCGCGGATGCGGTTCAGGGGGCGGCGCGGGTTCATCATCGGATTCATGATCGCCCAGATGGCCCCCTGGGAAGTCATGATCATCGCGATGTACATGATCGTGCGGGACGCCTCGCTGCTCAACAGCCTCGTCCCGCTCACGGTCTTCTACATGATGATGATCCTGCCCTTCACGATCCTCACGCTGCGCGGCTTCGTCGCCGCGGTGCCGAGGGAACTGGAGGAGGCCGCGATGGTCGACGGCTGCACCCGTGTTCAGGCGTTCCGCCGTGTCATCCTGCCGCTGCTCGCGCCCGGTCTCATGTCGACCTCGCTGTTCGGCTTCATCACCGCCTGGAACGAGTTCCCGCTGGTCCTGATCCTCAACAAGGAAGCCCCGTCGCAGACCCTCCCGCTCTGGCTGTCCAGCTTCAGGACCGCCTTCGGCGACGACTGGGGGGCGACCATGGCGGCCTCCTCCCTGTTCGCCGTCCCGATCCTGGTCCTCTTCGTCTTCCTCCAGCGCAGGGCCGTCAGCGGCCTGGTCTCCGGTGCAGTGAAGGGATGACCCGGCCGATGGACACGACCGCGCGGCGCGCCGGGGACGCCCTCACCCGGGACGCCCTCGCCGTGCTCCAGCCCGGGTTCACCGGCACCACGCCCCCGGACTGGGTGCTGCGGCGGCTCGGTGCGGGACTGGCCACCGTCGGGCTGTTCGGGCGCAACGTCGCCTCGCCCGAGCAGGTCGCCGCCCTCACCGCCCGGCTGCGCGCGGAACGGGACGACGTCCTGGTCGCGATCGACGAGGAGGGTGGCGACGTCACGCGCATGGAGGTGCGCACCGGCTCGTCCTTCCCCGGCAACCACGCCCTGGGCGCCGTGGACGACGTGGAGCTGACCCGCGAGGTCGCCCTCGAACTCGGCCGCCGCCTTGCCGCCTGCGGGGTCAACTTCGACTGGGCCCCCTCCGCCGACGTCAACTCCGACCCCGCCAACCCGGTCATCGGCGTGCGCTCCTTCGGCGCCGACCCCGACCTCGTCGCCCGCCACACCGCGGCCTACGTCACCGGCCTCCAGTCGGCCGGGGTGGCGGCCTGCGCCAAGCACTTCCCCGGCCACGGCGACACGGCCGTCGACTCCCACCTCGCCCTGCCGCGCATCGACGTGCCCGTCGACGTGCTCCGGGCCCGGGAACTGGCCCCCTTCCGCGCGGCCGTCGCCGCCGGCTCACGGGCGGTGATGAGCGCGCACATCCTCGTCCCCGCCCTCGACCCCGACCACCCCGCCACCCTGTCCCGGCCGATCCTCACCGACCTGCTGCGCGGCGAACTGGGCTACGACGGCCTGATCGTGACCGACGGCATGGAGATGCGGGCGATCGCGGCGACGTACGGCATCGAACGCGGCAGCGTGCTCGCCCTCGCGGCCGGCGCCGACGCGATCTGCGTGGGCGGCGGGCTGTGCGACGAGGCGACGGTCGACCGCCTCCGGGACGCCCTCGTCGGCGCGGTCCGCGCGGGCGACCTCCCGGAGGAACGGCTGGCGGACGCGGCCGAGCGGGTCCGCGCACTGGCCCGGTGGACGGCGTCCGCCGGCCGCGACACGCCCCCGCCCGGCGGGCGCGCGGACATCGGACTCCTCGCCGCCCGGCGGGCGCTGCGCGTGACGCGGGGCGCGGCGTACGCGCCCGTGACCGCGCCGCCGTACGTCGCCGCCCTCACCCCG
Organism: Streptomyces sp. NPDC026672; assembly: GCF_040638185.1. Taxonomy (NCBI): domain Bacteria; kingdom Bacillati; phylum Actinomycetota; class Actinomycetes; order Kitasatosporales; family Streptomycetaceae; genus Streptomyces; species Streptomyces sp. NPDC026672. The sequence continues at coordinate 445 of NZ_JBEZXS010000001.1, read as the reverse complement.
GTCGCCAACATCGCCGTCGGCGACGAGACCCCCTGGGGCGTCGGCGCCGAGCTGAACCGGCTGCTGCCCGGCACCGAGACGGGCAGCTTCACCGGGGACACGGCGGGCCAGGAGGCGCTGACCGCCGCGGGGGAGCGGCGTGTGGTCGCCGTCGTCCGCGACGAGCACCGGCACCCCTGGATGGAGAGGGCCCTCGACACGCTCCTGGCGGCCCGTCCCGACACCGTCGTGGTGGAGATGGGCGTCCCCCAGTCGCCGCCCCGCGGAGCCCTCCACGTCGTCACCCACGGCGCGGCCCGCGTCTGCGCCCTGGCGGCGGCGGAAGCGGTCACGGCGGCCGGGTAGCGGGTCCGCGGAACGGCGGAAGGGGGGGGGGGGGGGCCCCGGGGGGCCCCCGGCCCGCCCCCCGGGGGGGGGGGTGCCCCACAAAACCCCCCCCCCCCCC